>NZ_JAXCID010000018.1:0-81319 GCF_035985125.1 Arthrobacter sp. CG_A4
CCCGGGAGGGTGTGGGAGAGTAGGTCACCGCCGGACACTATTTACACCTCAGGCCCCGACAACGACAGTCGGGGCCTGAGTCATTTAACCCCCAACCCGCACACCGGAACCCACCCCCGCCACCCCGCACCACCCGCCGTCGGCCCCCACCACCACCGGACGCCGCCAAAAGTACGTGTAGGACGTGAAGAGCGTCACCTTGAACCCAGCGGGAGCTGAGGGAGGGCTGTCCTGGAGGGGGCGGAACCTGAAGGAACGTCACCTTGAACCCAGCGGGAGGTGGGGGAGGATCGCCCAGCACGCCGCGGAACCTCAGGGAGGGTTGTGGCAGGGGGCCCGGGAAGCAGGGCAGACGGCCGCCAGCGGCGCTTCGGTGCCGTCCGCTGTCGGCGAAATATCGCCTCTAAAGGCCCCGATTCCCGTGATTTTCCCCGGAAAAGGCCGAAAACACGCGGAATTTGCCACCTCCACGGCGCCAAGCTGGTAAGTTTTCGAACAGTGGCTTGTGCGCATGCCGTGTGCAGGCTCCAGAAATCATGAGCGTCCAGGAGGACATAAATGGCTAAGAACCGTAGTGAACTTGTTGCAGAGGTAGCAGGCAAGGCCGGCACCAGCCAGGCAGCCGTCAACTCCGTGCTGGATGCACTGTTCGAGGTTTTCGAGACCTCTGTCGCCGCGGGCGAAAAGATCACCATCCCGGGCTGGCTCGCAGTTGAGCGCACCGACCGTGCAGCCCGCACCGGCCGCAACCCGCAGACGGGCGAGACCATCCAGATCGCCGCCGGCCACAGCGTCAAGCTGACCGCCGGCTCCAAGCTGAAGGCTGCAGTCGCTAAGAAGAAGTAGTCTTCTTCCAACGCGTCAAAGGAGCGGCAACCCTAGGGTTGCCGCTCCTTTTGCATTTACCGCAGTGTGCGTGTATCCAACGCAGTGTGCGGTTGACTTCGCCGATTCGGTGCGAACGCAGACGTAGCGGACAATGGACATGTGCCTTCCGCAGCAAATCCCCGTGCCACAGCCGCCCCGCCAGCCCCCGCCGGGGGAGCGCGAGGCCCTGCTGCCGCCGGGATCTCGCGGACCTGGCAGCTGGCCGGCGTCGTAGCACTGTTTGTGGGCCTCACAGCGGCGCTGCTGTTCTCCGGGGCCGCGGCGGCCCGCCAGGTCTCAGACCCCGGCGCCCTGGTTCGCTGGGGGCTTCCCATCAGCAAAGCCGTCCACAACGTCTCCCTGGCCACCGTGATCGGGGGGCTGCTCTTCGCCGTCGGCATCCTGCCACGGAGCCTCGCAAGCTCGCGGTCCAAGGACAAAGACAGGGACGCAGCAGAGCATCCCGCCTTCACCCGCGCCCTGGCCGTGGCCGCAGCGGCCGGGGCCATCTGGACCCTCTCCTCGATCGCCGTGCTGGTGTTGAGCTACTCGGACATCGCGGGCCAGGGAGTCTCGGGGGATCCCGAGTTCACCCGGTCCCTGGTCTACTTCATGACCGATATTGCGACCGGCCGGGCCTGGTTGGCGGTGGTTATCATCGCCGCCGTCGTTACCACCGCGCTCTTCGGCGTCCGCTCCCGGGGTGCCCTGGCGGCAACCCTGGTGCTGTCCCTGATCGGGCTGGTGCCGGCCGCACTGATTGGCCACTCCGCCAGTTCCAATGATCACGAAGGCGCCATCAACTCACTCGGCCTCCACCTCGTGGGCGTCTCGGCCTGGGTGGGCGGCATCATCATGCTGGCGCTGCTCTCCGGAGCCCTGACCGGAACCATGGCCGTCGGCAAAGCGGACATCACCGAGCCTGCGCTCCGCCGCTTCTCTTCACTGGCAGGATTCGCCTTCGTCCTCGTCTTCTCCTCCGGCGTGATCAATTCCGCCATCCGCATCACTGGCTGGGACGACCTCTTCGGCTCCGCCTACGGTCAGCTCATCCTGGCCAAGGCCACCGCCACCCTCGTGCTGGGCGGTATCGGGCTCATGCATCGCCGCTGGGTCATCCCGCAGCTCGGGAGCCAAGGCGGCGGCCTGTCCGCCCGGCGCGTGCTCTGGCAGCTCGTCGTCGTCGAACTGCTGGTGATGGGGGCGACGTCGGGAATCGCCGTTGCGCTGGGCC
Organism: Arthrobacter sp. CG_A4; assembly: GCF_035985125.1. Classification (NCBI taxonomy): domain Bacteria; kingdom Bacillati; phylum Actinomycetota; class Actinomycetes; order Micrococcales; family Micrococcaceae; genus Arthrobacter; species Arthrobacter sp. CG_A4. Next base: position 2,102 of record NZ_JAXCID010000018.1, read on the forward strand.
GTTCGGCGCCCCCGGAACCCACCACCTTCGCTCCCGACGCGACGCCGGCCTTCATCCTCTCCGGCTACGATCTTCCGCCGGAACTCACCCCGGAGCGCTGGCTCACCGAGTGGCGCCTCGACTGGCTCTGGGTCGCCGTCGCGGTCTTCGGACTGGTGACGTACGTCCTCGGCCTCCGGAAGGTGCTCAAGCGCGGCGACTCCTGGTCGTGGTTCCGTGCCGTCAACTGGGTGATCGGACTGGCTGTCCTGACGTACGTAACCTCAGGACCGCCGTCGGTCTACGGCCGGGTGCTGTTCTCGGCGCACATGGTGGACCACATGGCGCTGACCATGGTGGCCCCCATCTTCCTCGTCCTCGGTGCGCCTGTGACGCTGGCTTTGCGGGCGCTGACGCCGCGAAGGGACAGCTCCCGCGGGCCGCGCGAGTGGCTGCTGATCTTCGTCCACTCGAAGTTTTCCCAGCTCGTGACGCATCCGCTGTTCGCCGCCGCCAACTTTGCCGGCTCGATCGTCCTGTTCTACTACTCGGACGCTTTCGGCTACGCCATGCGCGAGCATGTGGGCCACGAGCTGATGAACCTGCACTTCGCCCTCACCGGGTACATCTTCGTGCTGACCATGATCGGCACCGACCCCTTGCCCCGGCGCGCGCCCTACCCTATGCGCCTGCTGCTCCTGCTGGCCACGATGGGCTTCCACGCCTTCTTCGGCGTCGCGATCATGGGCGGCACCGGACTGCTGGCCGCGGACTACTTCGGCAACCTCGGCCGGACCTGGGGTCCCTCCGCCCTGCTGGACCAACAGCTGGGCGGCGCGGTGGCGTGGGGCATCGGGGAGGTGCCCACCCTGCTGGTGGCAATCGGCGTCGCTGTTATGTGGTCCCGCTCCGATGCGCGCGAGTCCAAGCGCACCGACCGGGCGGCGGACAGGAATAACGACGCCGATCTCACTGCTTACAACGATATGTTTGCCAAGCTGGCCGAGCGCGACTCCAAGCTTGCCGAACGCAATTCAAAGCTGGAAGGACGCTGATGACAGAAACCGTACGTACCCACCACCGGGTCCGGGCCTCCGAACTCGTGGGCCGCAACTGGCTGAACACCGGCGGCAAGTCCCTGGACCTCGAATCCCTGCGCGGCAAGATCGTGATGCTCGACTTCTGGACCTTCTGCTGCATCAACTGCCTGCACGTCCTGGACGAACTCCGGCCGCTCGAGCAGCAATACTCCGACGTCCTGGTGACGGTCGGCGTGCACTCGCCCAAGTTCGAGCACGAGGCCGATCCGGTGGCCCTGGCCGCAGCCGTGGAACGCTACGAGATCCGCCACCCGGTCCTGGACGATCCCGAACTGGACACCTGGAAGGCCTATGCCGCACGCGCCTGGCCCACTCTGGTGGTCATCGATCCCGAGGGCTACATCGTGGCGCACCTCTCCGGCGAAGGCCACGCTGACGGCCTCGCCGTGCTGATCCCCGAACTGATCGCCGAGCACGAGGCGAAGGGCACCCTGCACCGCGGCGACGGCCCCTATGTGGCGCCGGAGCCGACGTCGGGCACCCTGCGGTTCCCGGGCAAGGCCCTGTACCTCCCGGCCGGCCGCGGGACCGGAAAAGCCACGGAGGCGGGATCCTGGCTGGTCACCGACACCGGCCACCACCGCCTCGTGGAACTCTCCACCGATTTCCAGACCGTGCTGGCCAGCTACGGTTCGGGCGACAAGGGCCATGCCGACGGCAACGCCGCGACGGCGCGGTTCAATGAACCACAGGGCCTGGTACTGCTCCCGGAAGATGTCGCTGCCGAGGCCGGCTACGACGTCGTGATCGCCGACACCGTGAACCACCGCCTCCGCGGGCTCTCCCTCGCCGACGGATCCGTCCGCACCCTGGCTGGCAACGGGGTGCAGCGGCTCCTCGAGACCGGCCCGGCACGGGTCGACGAGGAGGGCGCCGCCTACGGTGCCCGGCTGGAAGCGGACCCCCTGCAGGTCTCGCTGAGCTCGCCGTGGGACGTCGTCTGGTCCGCCCGGCTCAACGCCGTGGTGGTGGCGATGGCCGGCGTGCACCAGATCTTCAGCTTCGCCCCGCTGTCCGGCGCGGTGTCCATCATTGCCGGCAACGGCCTTGAGGGCCTGCTGGACGGCCCGGCCGCGGAAGCCTGGTTCGCCCAGTCCTCCGGCCTCGCCGAGGACGCGGAGGGCAACATCTGGGTGGCGGACTCCGAGACCTCGGCCCTGCGCAAGCTCGTGATCGAGGACGACGGCGCCATCACGGTCGAGTCGGCCGTCGGCCAGGGCCTGTTCGATTTTGGTTTCCGCGACGGTCCCGCCGCCGAGGCCCGGCTGCAGCACCCGCTCGGTGTGACGGTGCTTCCTGACGGTTCGGTGGCGATCGCGGACACCTACAACGGTGCCGTCCGCCGCTACGACCCCGTCTCTGATACAGTCTCCACGCTCGCGCGCGGGCTGTCCGAGCCCTCCGACGTGATTGTGGACCACACCCACGTTGCCGGCGCGGAGCCGCTGCTGGTGGTGGTCGAGGCCAACAAGCACCAGCTGGTCTACGTGCCCATCCCGAAGGAAGCCCAGCAAGTGGACGAGGGCGCGGCCCAGACCCACCGGCCCAAGAGCCCCGTAGCCCCCGGGCTGCTGGAGCTGAAGGTCCGCTTCACCGCGCCGACCGGGCAGAAACTGGACCACCGCTGGGGGGATCCCACCCAGCTGAAGATCTCCTCGACTCCGGCGGAGCTGCTGGTCTCCGGGGGCGGGACCTCCGTGGGCCTGGTCCGCACGCTGGAACTGGCGTCCGACATCCCCGCGGGGGTGCTGCACATTAGCGCCCGTGCCGCGGCCTGCGACGGCCCTGAGGATACGGACGACGAGATCCCGGACCACGCCGCCTGCCACCTGTACCAGCAGGACTGGGGCATCCCGGTGTTGCTGCAGGCCGACGGCGACACCGAACTGGTACTGGATCTGCGCGGAATGGACTAAACGGCCACCTTTGGCTGGTTGAGGCTGCTGTCCGTGACCACGCGTCACGGACAGCAGCCTTTTGGTTTGGACCGGGCCCGGCCGCCGCGGAACTGTTCGGCTCAGCCGCCTGAGCGGACTCAAAAAGCTGCGCTCCGTGACATCGAGTTGTCCACACCCAACCGTCCGCGGGTGCCGGAATTCACCATTCCGGGGGACCATGGCCGCATGGATATCTTCAGGGCTTTGAAGATCTGCGGGGGCGCGGCCCGAAGGCCCGCGCTGGCCTGCCTGGGGATCGACGACGCCGCCCTCCGGCGGGCAGTCAGAGCGGGAGTCCTGCAGCCGGGCCGTGGACTTTATGCGCTTACGACGGCGGACCCAAACTATGTGGCGCTGCTGCAGCGGCGGCAGTTGCTCACATGTCTCAGCGCCGCGCCCTTCTACCGGCTCTGGACCGTTGACTCTGCAGGACCCCGTCATGTCCACCACCGGCGTGGCGAGGGCGCCGGCGGAGAGATAGGACACGGCGGCCTGCTCCTGGAACCGCATCCGCACCGGCCGGTTGCAGCCCTCGGCGACGTGCTCCTTCATGCGCTGAGGTGCCTGCCATGGCGGGAGTCCCTGGTCATGGTGGACTGCGCCGTCGGCAGGGGCGATATAACCCTAGATTTCCTGCGGCAGAGACTCCCAGGTAAGCGCAATGGCCGGGCCCGTCAGGTTCTCGAATGGGTGGACCGCGGAGCCGAATCCATGCTGGAGACTCTCGCCAGGACCTATTTCCGGCAGGCCGGAATCCGGGTGGAGACGCAGATTTACATCGACGGCGTGGGATACGTGGATCTGCTGTTGGAGGGCAGGCTCATCGTAGAGCTGGACGGACGTCATCATGGTGAGTGGTCCCAAATGAAGAAGGACCAGCGCCGAAACAATGCGTCCGTAACCCAGGGCTTTACCGTCCTCCGGTACTACTACGACGACGTCGTGCATAGGCCGGATCAGATGGTGGCGGAGGTTCTGGCTGTCCTCGCCGGCCTTGGCGGATCCGGGCCCGCGTCACGGTAGGCGGTATTTTGGGACCGCACGGAGCCGCGATCCGCGGATTGACGGGCTGCGGCGAAGCTGCCGGAGCCAAGAGCCTGCCTGGCGTGACGCCCGGTCCGTGACGCCCGGTCCGTGACGCCCGGTCCGGCCCCCGTGGTCCGGCCCCCGCGGGGCCAGGGACAGTAGCTCAGGAGCGGGGTGAACCTCACCGTGTCATGCCAGCCCCGTGTGACGCGCACAGCGGGCGCGCACTGACGTGCTAGCGGCGGCGTCGCCTGGGGGCAGTGCCGAAGACGCCGCGGAGCAGTTCCCGGCCGAGCTGGGTGCCGAGCGAACGCGCCATGCTCCTGAGTCCGCCGCCGAGAGCCCCGCCCACGGCACCGGCAAGGCCGCCGTCTGTTCCGCCACCGGCGTCCTGCCCCCGCGCCGGACGTTCGGTAGCGCGTTCCTGTCCCCGCTCCGGCGCGGGCGCCGGCCGGCTGCTCGGGCGGCCCAGGATCTCCTCCTCGATCCGCCGGGCTTCGGCGTCGACGTCGTCGTGGTTCCCGGCGCTGCCCGGAGCGGTCGGGGCAGCAGCCGCACCGGTGCCGGCTGCAGCCTTGCCGCTGATCTTCTCGTAGGCGGAGACATTGTCTACCGCTGTGCCGTACTTGGCGAGCAGGGCGGAGCCGGCCACGGTGCTGGAAATCAGGGCGTCGCTGCTCGGGCCCATCACGGATTCCGGCGCGCGGAGTCGGGTCAACGCGACGGGGGTCGGGGCGCCCTTTTCGTTCATGACCGTGATGACTGCCTCGCCGATACCCGCGGAGGTGAGTGTCTCCTCGAGGTCGTAATCGTTGATCGGGAAGGTGGAAACGGTCGCCTTAAGGGCCTTGGCGTCCTCGGGCGTGTAGGCCCTCAGGGCGTGCTGCACCCGGTTGGCGAGCTGCCCCAGGACCTCGGCCGGAACATCCCTGGGCGTCTGGGTGACGAAAAAGATGCCGACGCCCTTGGACCGGATCAGCCGCACGGTGGTGGTGATCGCGTCCAGGAAGGCCTTCGAGGCGCCGTTGAACAGCAGGTGCGCCTCGTCGAGGAAGAACACGAGCTTGGGCTTGTCGAGGTCGCCCGCCTCGGGGAGCTCTTCGAACAGATCGGCGAGCAGCCACATCAGGAAAGTCGAGAACAGCATTGGCTTGGTCTGCAGCGTCGGAAGTTCCAGGCAGCTGATGACGCCGCGGCCGTCCGGGGCGGTGCACAGCAGCTCGGCGGTGTCGAACTCGGGTTCGCCGAAGAACTTCTCCATGCCCTGCGCCTCGAGCGTGACCAGTTCGCGGAGGATAACGCCGGCGGTGGCCTTGGAGAGCCCGCCCAGGTCTTCGAGCTCGTCCTTGCCCTCGTCCGAGGTGAGGAACTGGATGACAGCCCGGAGGTCCTTCAGATCGATGAGTTCGAGGCTGTTTTTGTCCGCGAAGTGGAAGACCAGCTGCAGGCTCGATTCCTGCGTGTCATTAAGCTCCATAACGCGGGACAGCAGGATGGGGCCAAAGGAGGTGATGGTGGCGCGGACAGGAATGCCGTTGCCGTCGCCGCCGAGGGCCAGGAACTCCACTGGGAACGTCTTGGGCGCCCAGGCCTGGCCGATGCCTTCCGTGCGGGCCAGGAGTTTTTCGGTGCCGGTGGCGGCGGTGGCCAGACCGGAGAGGTCGCCCTTGATGTCCGCAAGGAATACGGGCACCCCGGCGGCGGAGAGTTGCTCCGCCATCATGTGCAGGGTGACGGTTTTGCCGGTGCCGGTGGCGCCGGCCACCAGGCCGTGCCGGTTCATCATCGCCAGCGGGAGCCTGACGGGGGCGTCCTTGTGGATTTCGCCGTCGATGATCGCGGCGCCCAGTTCGATCGTGGGGCCCTCGAGGGTGTACCCCTTCTGGATGGTGGCGACTTTATCTGCTGTGGATTTGCTTGCCATGCGGATAGCTTAGCCGGGTCCGGCAAGGCCGGACCCGGCTAAGTTGACCGCGATTCGCCGGCTGCGATCACCGCCGGCGTTGGCTCGCCGTCGTTATTCCGCGAGAGCCTTGAGGACTTCCTTCGCGACGTCCTCGCTGGACTGCGGGTTCTGGCCGCTGATGAGGTTGCCGTCGCGCACTATATGGGAGCTCCAGGCGGCGCTGTTTTCCACGATGGCACCCTTCTCCTTTAGCACGTCCTCCACGAACCACGGTGTGTTGGGCCCGGTGCCGCCGTTGAGTTCTTCCTCGTCGGTGAAGACGGTGAGGCGGCGTCCCGCGAACGCGAACGCGCCGGCGTCGTCCGTGGCACTGAGCAGGGCTGCGGGGCCGTGACAGAACGGGGCGATGATCTTGCCGGCTGTGTTCGCCGCGCTCAGGAGCTTGCCGAGATCGGCATCCTGGAAGAGGTCGGACATGGGGCCGTGGCCGCCGGGCAGGACGACGGCATCGTAGCCGGCGGGGTCGACGTCGGCCAGCACCAGGGGTGCGGACAGTTCGGCGTCGATCTCGGAGAGGTACTTCCGGAATCCATCGGCGCGGTCCTGGCCGCCGGCGGATCCGGCGGCCAGGCTGACCTGGTCGACCGTGGGCTTCGTGCCGCCCGGGGTGGCGAGGTGGACGGTGTGCCCGGCGTGGAGCAGTGTCTGGTGGGAGACCACCAGTTCCTCCGCCCAGTAGCCGGTGGGGTGTTCGCTGCCGTCGCGCATGGTAAGCGAATCGGCGGCCGAGACGACCATCAGAATGTTAGCCATGGGGTGCTCCTGTTCTGCCGGCGCACGTGCGCCGGCGGGTGGGTGGAAAGGGTTTAGTGTGCAGCTTCGAGGTCGGCGTAGGTAGCGTCATCGAGGACGACGCCGGCCGCAGCCAGGTTTTCTTCGAGGTGCTTGACCGAGCCGGTGCCGGGAATCGGCATCATGACGGGGGAGCGGCGCAGCAGCCAGGCGAGGGCCACCTGGGAGGTGGTGGCGCCGAGGCGCGTGGCCGCCTCGTCCAGCAGGCCGCCGGGCTCTGCCAGCTCTCCCGCGGAGATGGGGGCCCAGGGGATAAAGCCGATCCCGTTTTCTTCGGCGTAGCTAAGGACGTCCTCGGAGCTGCGGTCGGTGAGGTTGTAGCGGTTCTGCACCGTGGATACGGTGAAGTACTTTCCGGCTTCCTCGAGTTCGGCGACGCTGACCTGGGACAGTCCCAAAGCCTTGACCTTGCCCTCCTTCTGCAGGTCGCGGAGCACGGTGAATTGCTCCTCGGGATCCACTTTGGGATCGATCCGGTGCAGCTGCAGCAGGTCCAGCGAGTCCACCTTGAGCTTGCGCAGGCTCAGCTCGGTCTGCTGGCGGAGGTATTCCGCGCGCCCCAGCGGGACCCAGACGTCGGGCCCGGTGCGGGCGAAGCCCACCTTGGTGGCGATCCGCAGGCCCTCCCTGTACGGGTGCAGAGCCTCGGCGAGGATCTCCTCGCTGATGTTCGGCCCGTAGGAATCGGCGGTGTCAATGAAGTCGACGCCGAGTTCGACGGCGCGGCGCACGACGGCGACCGCGGCCTTGCGGTCCGCCGGCTCGCCCCAGATGCCGTCTCCGACAATGCGCATGGCGCCGAAGCCCAGCCGCTGCACAGTGCCCAGGTTCTTGAGACCGATGGTGGCGGGTGGTTCCTGATGTTGTGGGTTGTCGTGGCTCATAAGGGCGGCAACTCCCCAAGCATGCTGAGTATTCCAGCCGGTGCGCCCGGTCCGGCGGGTCCCCTGCCGGACCGGGGTGTCCGGCGGGCTGGACTACGACTCCCCGTGCACGTGACGCGGCACCCGCGGCAATAGTTCCGCAAGAACGGCTCCGCAGAAATATCCCGGGCACCGCCGTCGTTGTTCCCAGTGTGCGCGTGCCGGAAACCGGTGCGCCTGAAGATCTTAAGACTGCTTAGGACCTTGGGACTGCATTAGACCCTGAGACATTGCCCCGCAACGAAAGGCCGGCTTTTTCCGTGACTGTTCCGCTTTCCATCCTTGATCTGGCAACCATCGGCAAGGGCCAGACGGCGGCAGAGAGTTTCGCGGGGAGCGTGGCCATCGCCCAGCTCGCCGAGGAGCTGGGCTACCGGCGGATCTGGTACGCCGAGCACCACAACATGTCCTCGATCGCTTCCTCAGCCACTAGCGTGCTGATTGCCCACATCGCCGCCCACACGGAGAGCATCCGCCTCGGTGCCGGCGGCGTGATGCTGCCCAACCACTCACCGCTGACCATAGCCGAGCAGTTCGGTACGCTCGAGACCCTGCACCCGGGACGGATCGACCTGGGCCTGGGACGCGCGCCGGGCAGTGACCAGAACACCCTGCGGGCCCTGCGCCGCGATCCGATGTCCTCGGACAGCTTCCCGCAGGATGTGCTGGAACTCCAGGGCTACCTGACCGGTCCCACCCGCATCCAGGGCGTCGAAGCCACCCCGGGCAAGGGCACGGACGTGCCGCTGTACATCCTGGGCTCCTCCCTGTTCGGGGCCAGGCTGGCCGCGCAGCTGGGGCTGCCCTACGCCTTCGCCTCGCACTTCGCGCCGAACGCGCTGCAGGACGCCGTCGCCATCTACCGCCGGGAGTTCAAGCCCTCCGCGCAGCTGGGCGCCCCACATGTGATCGCCGGCGTCAACGTGATCGCGGCGGACTCCGCGTCCGAGGCGCAGGAGATGCTCCAGGCCACCAAGCGGGCCCGCGTCTCGCTGTTCTTCGGAAACGGCACGGTGTTCAGCGACGACGAGGCGGACATGATCCTGGACTCGCCGCAGGGCCAGCACCTGGCACAGATGATGAAGTATTCCGCTGTCGGAACCCCGGACGTTGTCCTCGAGTACCTGGACGCGTTCACCGCCCACGCCGACGCCGATGAGCTGATCGTGGCGCACCAGAGCACCGGCACCGGGGCGCGGCTGGGATCCGTGGAATTGCTGGCCCAGGTCGCCGGACTGGCGCGGGTCTAGCGCGAGTTCCGGGCTATTTCGTCAGTTCGTAGGGGGTCTGGGCGCGGGGGTATGGGCGCGGTGGCCGAACTCGGGGACATGCCCCGCGCCGGGGCCAGCGGGTGGACATAGTGCCATTATGCCCAGTCCCGGGTGCGAAGAATGGGCATGCCCCGCTGGACTGGAAACCGGCCCGAAGGGACATGCCCCGCGCCGGAGCCAGCGGGTGGACATAGTGTCATTATGCCCAGTCCCGGGTGCGAAGAATGGGCATGTCCCCCGGCGCGAAATGGTCCGGGCTCCGTCTGACCCCCACAAACTAACGACAATGACCACTAGGTTCCCGGAGTAAGGGGCGCCGGGGTGTGGCCGCCGTCGGCGTGGGCACGGCTGGGGACTGTTCTAGCCTGACGTGGGGGATTCTGTGGGTGCCCGGGCCCTGCAATTGTTGTTTTCAGCGTGGCGGCAGCGAACTGGAGCCTGAAGCATGGCCTACGGTCGGTCCGCGGGATGGGACGGCACCATAATGGTGACATGACATCCCCATCGGGTAAAGTAGCCCCCTTAGCTCCGGGCCTGGTGCCGGAACTCCTGGTCACCGATCTCGTCACGAGCCTGCACTTTTGGGTCACACTCTGCGGTTTTGAGATTCTCTACGACCGGCCGGAGGAGGGGTTTGCGTATCTTCACTCGAGAACGGCGCACGTCATGCTGGAGCAGATCGGGGTCGGACGAAACTGGATCCCTGGCTCCCTTGAGAGTCCGCTGGGCCGCGGGGTTAATTTCCAGGTCGGCGTGCCGACGATAGCACCCGTGGTGGAACGTCTGGCGGCGGCCGGCTGGCTGCTTTTCATGGCCCCGGAAACCAAGTGGTACCAAACGGGCGACACAGAGGCCGGAGTTTCCCAATTTCTGGTCCAGGACCCCGATGGGTATCTCATCAGGTTCGCTTCACCGCTGAAGTAGGCGTTCCTTGTCAGTGAGCGACCGGGGTGCCCGGTCTTGTGCTTCCCAGTGCCGGGCGGAACGGTTCCCTGTTCATTCGTGCTCTCCTTTGGTGGGCGTACAGCCGACAGCGTAGGAGTCCCCGCTCGGGTGGGCGCCGGTCCCAGGCGATGGACCACTCTGGATGCCTATCCCTTGATTGCACCGCCGGTGAGCCCAGTGACGAGGAACCGCTGGGCAAAGAAGGCCAGGGCGATGATCGGGAGGGCCAGCAGGATGCTGGCTGCGGCGATTAACTGGTACAGGGCGGTGTCTTCCGCGATCCCGAAAGATGCGATGAAGACGGACAGGGTGGTCGCATACTGTTGCGTCAGTACGACGGGAATCAGATATTCCTGGATGGCCAGCAGAAAGGTGAAAATACCTGCGGTGACCAGCCCAGGGCCGGCGAGGGGCATGATGACGCGACGGAACGCCCCGAGTCGGCTGCAGCCGTCGATCTGGGCCGCCTCGTCGAGTTCCCGTGGCAGCTCGGCAAAGAAGTTCCGCAGCAGCCAAATCGTGAACGGCTGATTCACCGCAACCAGGGCGATGATCAGCATCAGCTGGGTGTCGTAGATGTTGAGGGCCTGTGCGATGGAATAGAAGGGCAGGACGACCACGAAGCGCGGCAGTGAGCGGAAGACAAGGGCGAGCACCAGCAACCACAATGAGATCCGCGAGTCAAAGCGTGAGAGTGCATAGGCCGCCGGTGCGCCCACGGCCAATGAAATGATGACTGTCACCACTGCTACCACGATGGTGTTCACCCCGAAGGACGCAAATTCAGTGGCGTACCACAACTGTTCATAAGCCGTGATCTGGGGGGTGAATGTCCAGACCGGCGGCGAAACGAACGCGTCCGTGTAGGGCTTGATGGAGGTCAGGAGGGCCCAAAAGAAGGGAAACACCGCCACGAACGAGGCCAGGGACAGCCCGGTGTACGCGAGGATTGTCCGCCACCGGGGCCGGCGTCCAATGGTGGTGTTGCTCGTGACCCCTAGCTTCCGCCGGGGCGTCCGTTTCTGGACACCGGGAACGGGTGCCCGAGGGGGAACAGGGCTAAGGACGCTGACGTTATTGGGTGTGCTCACGCGGATTTCATCTCCCGCCAGGTCTGGCGTATGAAAGGGACAAGGAAGATCAGGATGATGATGATCGTGATGACGTTGATGGCGCTGGCAAGTCCGAGTTGCTGGGTTTCGCCGAGCGCTACGTTGTAGACGTAGGTCATGAGGGACTCCGTGCCCACGGTCGAGGCGGCAGGGGTGATCATCCGAACGCTGTCGAAGACCCGGAAGCCGTCCATGATCGAGATCAGTGCGATGAAGCCTATGAAGCCCCTGATGGAGGGCATCACGATGCGCCACTGGGTCTGCCACCAGCCGGCACCGTCGATGGCGGCTGCCTCGATCCGTTCGCGGGGAACGGACTGCAGGGCCGCGACGAGGACGAGGATACCGAACGCGGACTCGTGCCAGATGCTATGGAAAATGAGGAGGAACTTCGCCGCGGTCGGATCGGTGAACCAGTCCGGTGCGATACCCAAGGGGGCCAGCAGGACGTTGACGAAGCCGCCGAACGTGCTGTTGAACAACCAGGAGAAGACTAAGGCGCCGATCACTGTCGGCACGACATAGGGCACAAGAAGCAGACCGAGGAAGAACGCCCGTGCCTTGGCGCGGACGGCGTTGAGCATGAGGCCGACAACGTACCCTCCCACGATCTTTCCCGCCGTCATCGCTGCGGTGTAGACGGTCGTGAATCCGGCTGCGGCCCAGAACCGCTGGTCGCCCAATGTCGCCGCATAGTTGCCGAACCCGACAAACAGTCCTGGGTCGCCGTAGCTGACCTTCCTGAAGCTGTCGAACGCCGTGATGAATAAGGGCCCGGCCATGAGCAAGGTCATGACCAAAATACTGGGGCCGACGAAGATGAAGAATTCGCGTCGTCTCAGTGGACCCACCTCCTAAGATCTGTTGTGGCGGATTCGCCGCGGAAAGCTACTTCAGGTACCCGGCGGTCTTCAGAGCGGCATTGGCTGCTGCATCAGCTTTGCCGAGTGCATCGATCGGATCCCCTGTGCCGTTGACTGCCTCGACGATGAAGGTGCGGGTGCTCTGCTGGATTGTGGGCATGAACGGTTTCAGCGGCAGGGTTTCGGCTCCGGCCTTCAGGGTGTCGAGTGCGGCCTGCCAGTAAGGGGCCTTGGCCTGCAGTGCGGAATCGTTGAGCTTGCTGGTGCGGGAAATGACGGCGAACGGGGCCCCGTTGGTCATTGCTGCGTCACCGACGGAGGTCGCCATGACTCCGGCGAGCGTCTCGAAGCCAACTTTGGAATTCTTGGCGATGGCAAACCCGTCCTGCGTCCACTGGGCGGCGGGCCTGCCTCCTGCCTTCGCCGCGGGGGCGGGTGCGAAGGCGAATTCCTTGGCGAACTTCGACAAGGCCGGATCGATGAGGGTCGCGCCCCTCCCGGCATAGACGATGCCCATGGCGGCCTGCCCGTTCTGCAGCGCAGCGACGGCTTTTGCATTGTTCAGTGTCAAGGCGTCGCTGGACATGTAGGACTTGAGTTTCCGCAGGTCATTGATCGCGGCTGCTCCCTCGGGGCTGGCCAGCGTCGGCCGTCCGTCGCCATTGACCCACGCTCCGCCCTGGCTGGTCAGTGCGTTGTTGAAAGCGGTGGAGATGTCGCTGTCCGCATTAAACGACGCGACGAAGGGCGTCTGGGACTTGCCCGCGGCCTTGATCTTGTCGGCCGCTTCATACAGTTCGCCGTAGGTCTTGGGCGCCTGGATGCCTAGCCCGTCCAGAATGTCCTTGCGGTACATCAGGATATGGACGTTCTGCTGGTTGGGCAGCGCGTAGAGGCGGCCGTCGTACTTCATCTTCTCCAGCAGTGCAGGGTCGATATCGTTGACACCGGACGCCTCACCATTCTTGGCGACCCAATCGTCCAGGGGTGCCAGCCAGCCCTTGGCCGCATATTCGACCAGGGTGGTGTTGTAGACCTCGACGATGTCGTAGGAGGCACCGTCCGCCGGTTGGGAGAGTGAGAGTGGCGCCTTTTCCAGCTGTGCCGAGAAGTCCACCGGTGAATGGTTGACCTTGAGGTTCTTGACTCCGTTGCAGGAGCTCGTCATGGCCTTCGAGAAAGGATCCATTCCGGGGGCGCCGTAGGCCAGGATGTTGACGGTGGCGGGGCTGGCCGGCTCCGGGGCCAGGCAGGTTCCTTTCGCCCCGGACGCGCCGGGAAGCTGACTGCCGGCACCGCAGGCAGCGAGTGAGGCCACCGTCACGGCGGCGACGGCGAGCATGACGGGCCGTTGACCCAGGATTTGCGATAAGTTCAAAGCGTCACCTCATGTTTGGTGCCCCTAGCGGGCATGAATACGTATGTAATACACTGTGGCACAGCTAACATCTTGTCAATAGGTGGACCGTGAGATGACCTGACGCCGGCGCATCCGCTCAACCCGCCCGAACCGGAAAGTGAGGCACCCCGATGGTTGCCACCAGTCGTGATGTTGCCCGCCTAGCCGGAGTGTCGCAGCCGACCGTGTCACGTGCACTGCGGGGCGACCCGAGGGTCACCGCCGAAACCCGCCGTCGCATTGCGGAAGCCGCCCAGGCCCTCAGTTACGTCCCCAGTCAGATGGGCCGCTCACTTTCGACGCAGGCCACACATCGGGTGGCCATGGTCGCCGACCTCAGCAACCCCCTCTACCCGCTGATCGTTCCGCCGATTCACGACGCGCTGGCCGCCCGCGGCTACCGGATGGTACTACTTGCCGAGCGCGAGGATGACAGCGCCGGGTACTCGCCCCTGCTGGACCGCTCCGTGGACGGTGTGCTCCTCACGACAACGCGGCGTGAGTCGACTCTGCCGTTTGAACTGAATCAACGGGGTATCCCGACGGTCATGCTGAACCGCATCGGTGGGATGGTCGACACTGACAGTGTGGTGGCGGACAACCTAGGCGCTGGGCGGGTGGCAGCCCGGATGCTCGTGTTGGCGGGCCACCGCGAGATTGGGCTGATTGCCGGTCCCGGCGAAGCCTCCACCAGCACCGACCGTGAAACGGGGATCCGTGAGGCGCTGGCGGATGCGGGCATCGCCCTGCGCTCATCCCACGTCGTGCGCGGATGGTTCGGCCATGATTCCGGCGACGCGGGGATGCGCAGGCTGATGGCCCTGGAGGATCCGCCCAAGGCCGTCGTCTGCGTCAGCGACTCGGTCGCCATCGGCGCCCTGAACGCGGCCCGGGACCTTGGCCTTCGGGTCCCCGAGGACGTGGCCATGGTCGGCATCGATGATGTTCCGACATCCGGTTGGCCGATCTGCGATCTCAGCACCGTCTCCATCCCGCTGCCCCAAATGGCGCAGGACGCAGCAAACCTTCTGGTGGACAGGCTGACGGGGGTCGTATCCGGCGGGCCCGTACATCGCGTCCACCCGGTGCACGCCGTACCGCGGGGCACCCACGCCCTCGAAGGGCGAACATAAGACCACGCAGGGCCACCCGCAACCCTTGACATGCATATGATACATACGTATACATGACCCATGGAAGTTAACGTTAACCAGAAAACCGCAACCCAGGTCGTCGATGAGAACGAGCTCAGGCGCCGGACCATCCGTCGCAGTGACTACGTCAGCTGCAACCAGGCCTTCATCGACTGCCGCACGCCCGGCAGCGATGCCAAGGAGAACTACTCGATCATCGGACCTGGTGTGACCCAGAGCGCCCAACAGGTGGTGAACCTTCGTGAACCGCACGGCTTCAACATCGGTGCTGCCGCCATGCCTGATGGAGTGGTGAACAACCTCCACCTTCATTTCACCGCCGAAGTTTTCCTGAACTGGAGCGGAACCTGGAAGATGCGTTGGGGCGCAGACGGCAGCGACGGCGAATTCATCTGTGAAGAGGGCGATATCGTCAGCGTTCCTACCTGGATCTTCCGTGGATTCACCAATGTGGGCGGTTCGCACGGGTGGCTCTTCACGGCCCTGGGCTTCGACAACACGGGAGGCATCATCTGGGGACCCTCGGTGCTGAAGGAGGCCGAAAAGCATGGCCTGTTCCTCACCCTGGACAACGACCTGATTGATACCGTGGCCGGCGACACGGTCCCGGAAAACGTGGAGGTCGTCCCGCCCCTGCCCCAGGCCGAGATCGACCGGTTGCGCACCTGGACAGCCGAGCAGATGCAGCAGCGTGTGGTCCGCCAGCGCGATCTGAAGTGGAGCAGCCAGCCCTTCCTGTGCAATGAGCTGCCCGGCGGCGGGGCGGAGCTCGCGACGGTCATCGGATACGGAATGACCGAGGACAGAGACCAGGTACCGCCAATCCATTACCCGCACAATTTCAACCTCGCGTGGCTGCGTGCGATCAAGGACGAGGGCATCCTCCAGCACCGCCACGACCATAGTCAGGTACTGATGGGCTACCGCGGCACCTGGCTGGTGACCCTCAACGAGGGGGACCACAAGGTGGCGACCGTTCTCAATCCCTACGACACGATTTCCGTGCCGGCGGGTGCCTGGCGGACTTTCACCGCCCTGGATGACGAGGCGCAGATGCTGGTGGTGAACAGCGGCGACGGGCGTGTCCGCCTGGAATGGCCGTCCGAAACCATCCGGCACGCCGAAGACAAGGGCCACGCCGCCGACGCCGCCGGCTACGTCGCCGCATGGAACGTCGTCCGCTACTCCACAATCGACGACTGAGCGGGCAAATTATGGCGCCGCGCCCTGCGGAACAACAGATCCGCACGTGGATCCGGGTGCCGGGCATGTTGTGCACCGCGGAAGTCTTCACCGCCATGGATCCATTTCTCGACCTGGGCGGCACCACGGTGGACGCCCGAATCCAGGGCACCACCTTGGGTGGTGCGGCTGAGTTTCTCCTCGAGCTTGCCCGGACGCGGGAGGGGCCGGTGGGGATCATCGGGCTTTCGCTGGGTGCAATAGTGGTGATGGCTGCCGCCGTGGAGGACCCGGCAGCCTTCCATGCCGCGGTCCTGATCTCGACCAACCCCCGGGGTCCCAGGACAGAACAGATCCGGGCCTGGGAAGTGATGGCCCGGCGCAACTCGGCCGGCGCGTTCACTGACATCGCAGGTGAACTCGCGCCCGCCCTGTTCGCCCCGGACCGCGGCACGGGTCCGCTGCTCCGCTCGGGAAAGACCATGGCCGAGCGCCTCGGACAGCGGGCCTTCGCAGACCAGCTGGGCATCCAAGGAAGCAGGCGGGACCTTCGTCCGGAGCTGCCGAGGATCGGCGCACGCACACTGGTCCTCGCCGGATCCGCAGACCGGCTGTGCAGCCCGGACATGCATCAGGACATCGCCGCGGCCATGCCTCATGCCGAACTTGAAGTCATGACCGGCGCCGGTCATCTCATGACCCTTGAGGATCCGGCAGCAACGGCCAACATCATCAATCTCTGGTATCAAAGGAAAACTTTATGACGCCCTCTCCGCCCGGCCTCCGAGCATTCGGGTTCGACGGCCCCGTCGACTACATCGAACGCATCACCTATGACATCTGGAACCTCCCGCACCGTGATCTGGAGCTCATTCGTAGGTACTATTCGCCCAGTACGGCAATTCACCTCGACGCCGGCGACCTGGTGGGCGACGAGACCGTCATCGCCAACACCCATGCGCGGCTGCGCACCTACCCGGACTTCCACGGCGTCATCGACGACACGATCTGGACCGGTTCCGAGGAGGCGGGCTACCGGACCTCCATGCGGTGGACCTGGACCGGGACCGACACTGGCGGCACCGCGTACGGCCCCGCCACCGGAGGAGCGGTGACATTCATGGCCATTGCCAACTGCATCGTCCGGGGCGAGGTCATCGTTGAGGAATGGCTGGGCGCCAACCCGCTCGCCCAGGCCCGTCAACTGGGCTACTCCCTCGAGGACGCCGTGCGGGCTACCCAATATCCCGGGGCGCGCCGGGTGACGCGCCCGTCCTTCGAGTTCACCCGCACCGCGGAGGGAGACCTGGTCCGGCAGGCATTCACCAGCGTCTTGGAAGGCCGGCTCGAATCCGGGCTTTACGCCGCCGATTGCGTCACCGCCTTCGCCCCGGACGTTCAGCGCGACGGCGCCGGTGCCGTCCTGGAATGGGCCCTGGGTCTGCGGGCCGCACTCGGACCCCTTTCCGTGGAGGTCGACGACCAGTACTCGCTGCCGGCTTCGGGCAAACTGCCGCTGCGCGTCGCCACTCAGTGGCGGATCGCCGGCACCGGGCCCAGGGGCCCTGTCGAGTTCAGCCTCATCAGCCACCACCATCTCGTTGGAGGCCGCGTCACGGCACAGTGGCTGGCCTATGACGAACTCGCCCTCGCCCACCAGGGCGTCGCCTTCCCCCAGCCAGCAACCGCCGCCTGATCACCAACCTTCCCGGAGAATACTATGTCGCAAATACTCAAATCAGCCCTCCCGGCCGGCCATACCGGCAGCAGCAAACCGGAAGTCCGCACCACCGTCGAGGCCATCATTGACGATATCCGTACCCGCGGGGACGCCGCCGTCCGCGAATACTCGGAGAAATTTGATGGCTGGAGCCCGGAATCCTTCCGGCTCACTCATGAGCAGATCGAGGAGATCATTGCCACCCTGCCCCGGCAGGTGATCGATGACATCACGTTCGTCCAGGAGCAGGTCCGCCGCTTCGCGCAGGCCCAGCGCGACTCCATGACGGACATTGAGATCGAAACGCTTCCCGGCGTCCGGCTGGGCCACCGGCACCTCCCCGTCGCCTCCGCAGGGGCCTACATCCCCGGTGGCCGCTACCCCCTGACCGCTTCAGCGCACATGACCATCATCACCGCGAAAGTCGCCGGCGTGCCCCGGGTGGCCGCGTGCACCCCTCCCATCCGCGGCAAGATCCCCGCAGCAACCATTGCTGCCGCACACATGGCCGGCGCAGATGAGATATACCTGCTTGGCGGAGTGCAGGCCGTGACGGCGCTCGCCGTTGGTACCGGAGAAATTCCCAAAGTGAATCTCATTGCCGGCCCGGGCAACGCCTTCGTGGCAGAAGCCAAGCGCCAGTTGTTCGGCGAGGTAGGCATCGACCTTTTCGCCGGTCCCACCGAGATCCTGGTCATCGCCGATGAATACGCGGACCCGTTCATTGTCGCCGTGGACCTGCTCAGCCAGGCGGAGCATGGCCCCGATTCCCCTGCCGTGCTGATTACCACCAGCACCGAGCTCGGCACCCAGGTCCTGGAGCATATCGGGCAGATCCTGCCGGGCATGCCTACCAAGGACTATGCCGAGCCGGCCTGGCGAGACCACGGCCAGATCCATGTCGTGGACTCACTCGACGAGGCCTATGCCCTGGCCGACACTTTCGCTTCCGAACACGTCGAAGTCCTCACCCGCGAACCTCGCGAAGCCCTGGACAAAATGCGCGATTACGGCGCGCTGTTCCTCGGCGAGGGCACCTGCGTTTCCTACGGAGACAAAGTCATCGGCACTAACCACGTCCTTCCCACCAAAGGCTCAGCCCGCTACACCGGTGGCCTCTGGGTCGGAAAATACCTCAAGACGGTCACACACCAGGAAGTGACAGACGCAGCGACGTCGGCGCGTCTGGGCGAGATCTGCGGCCGGGCCAGCCGGGTCGAATCCTTCGAAGGCCACGCCCGCTCGGGCGACGTCCGCGCGAGCAAGTACACCGGCGCAGACCTGCCCTGGTCCTCCCGGCCTGCCGCGGCGGCGCAGCAATGACCCTCCCGCTGGCAGGACGCACGGCCCTGGTGACCGGCGCCGGCAATGGCCTGGGCAGGGCCATGACCGGGCACCTGGTCGAAGCCGGAGCCCGGGTCATCATGGTCGGCCGGAACCTGCACAAACTCGCACAGTCCCGCGATGAACTCGGACTGACCGAGGGCCACTGCAGGCTGGAAAGCTGCGACGTGGCCGATCCGTCGTCGGTCGACCAGCTTGCACTGAGGCTCAGGGACGAATGCGTTTCCCTTCTGGTTAACAACGCGGGCGTGCCCGGGCCCGTGTCGGATCTGGTCGACATTGATCCGGGCGACTGGGACGAGGTGTTCGCCACCAACGTGCGCGGCGTGTACCTGATCTGCCGGGCCTTTCTTCCCGCCATGATGAAAGCCCGCAGCGGCGACATCATCAATATCGCATCGGTGAGCGGGAAACGGCCCCTGGTTGGGCGGACTCCCTACTGCGCATCCAAGATGGCAGTGATTGGACTGACCACAACCCTGGCTGCCGAGGCCGGCCCGTATAACATCCGGGTCAACAGCCTCTCACCTGGCCCGGTCCGGGGCCCACGGATGGAACGCAACTTCCGGCTGGAGGCTGAGCGCACAGGAACCTCCTGTGGTCAGGCCGAGGCAGACTTCGTCTCCCGGGCGGCCTTGGGCCGCATGGTCGAGGAAGAGGAGGTCGGCCAGGCGCTGGTAGCGATACTGCAGATGCGGGGAATGACCGCAGCCGACATCGATCTCTCGGCGGGCATGGTGGCCCGATGAGCTCCCCGCTCTCACCGGATCCGCTCAAAACACGCCTCGCCGCGGGCGACCGTCTGCGCGGCCTGCTGGTCCGCGTGCCGGCACCGATGCTGATAGACATGGCCGGGACCAACGGGTTCGATTTCATCTTCCTCGACGCCGAACACGGGACTGCGGATCAGAGGGACCTCGCAGAACACATCACCGCCGCGCGGGCAGCCGGGCTGCCCACGCTGGTGCGCATCGGGGAGGACGAGGCGGCACTTGCCCTGCGCGTCCTCGATGCCGGCGCCGAAGGTGTCATCGTGCCGCACGTCCGGACAGCCGAGGAAGCGTCGGCCGCGGTGCGGATGGCCCACTACCCGCCGGCGGGGGACCGCGGCTTCGCGACCTACACCGCAGCCGGCCGATGGGGTAAGACATCCCCCGCAAACCACGCGGCGCAGGCAGCCGCCAACACAATCGTCGTGGCCATGATTGAGGACGCCGAGGGGGTATCAAACGCCGGCGTAATCGCGCAGCGCCCCGGCGTCGACGTCATCTTTGTGGGGCCTTCGGACCTGGCCGCAGCCTTGGGCTACGACGCGGCCCTCGCGGACGACGCCCGGCTGCAGGTCTGGGCGGCCTCGGCCGCAGCCGGATGCCCCGTGATGGCGATCGTCTCCACCGCTGCCCAGGCGTCCAGGGCCTGGCAGCAGGGAGCGTCGATGGTGGTGCTGAACGCTCAGTCCGCCATCGATGACTGCCTGGCTGGCTGGGCCGCCCAGTCCTGACTACGGCCGCAGGGGTGGCCCGGTTTCTACCGGGTCACCCCTCTTCCGTATATTGTGACCAGTTCTAGCCGGCCGTGGCCGCCCGCGCCATGGAATCCGCAAAGTCGCCAAGATAGTCGACCGTGAAATGCATCAACTTTTCCACCGACCCGACCGTGAAATACTCATCCGCAGCATGGGCCCGGTCGCCATGGCCGAGCCCAGCCACACTGAACGGGATCTGCTTGCCCAAAGCCGTGAAGAGCGAGGCAGGGCAGCAGTTGTTAGCGATCGGCCACACCGCCGTCTCCACCCCGTAACGTGCGGCCGTGACGATCCCCGCATCCAGCAGGACATCACGGTCGTCCGGCATGGACGGCGCCCCGGCATAACCGCGCGGAATCTCAATCGCAACGTGCCCGAAACCTCGCCGGTCCAGATGCCCCCGCAGGGCCAGGACGAACTCCTCCGGAGTCAACCCGGGAGGAAACCGGAAATCGACGCGGGCGCTGGCTTCCCCGGGGAGCGAGGTATAGAACGTCGGACCCTGGTAGCCGCCAGCGATGCCCTGGATGTTCATGTTGACGCCGGTCATGTAATTTTCAACATGATCCGCGATGTCCTTCCCGGCCAGGGCCCTTTCAACATGCAGGTTGCCCAGCATGTTTGCCGCCCAGCTGGGATTCTCGCGGAAACCGGACGATACCCGGGCGACGTCGTCGGCGAACTGCAGCGAGGCCGCCTCCGCGACAGAGCCGACACCGTCAATGGTGACGCGTTGTTCGTCGTCGTACATGGTGGCCAGGGCTCGCACCAGCTGCATCATCGGCGCGTCAATCCACGCCGAATTCCCCGCCCAGATGTGCCGCCCGTCCGCTGGTCCGCCCCACTGCCCGCCGCGGCACGTGATCTGCGCAAAGACGCACCCCTTGAACCCCCGGCGGACTGTCATGAGACCCGCGGAATTCTGCTGCATGCACGGCAGCCAGATCCCGTCAGCGGTGAGCAGCAGCTCCCGGTGATTCTCTACGAACCCCGGCAGGCTCGGGCTGCCGATTTCCTCTTCGCCTTCGATCACGAAGATCAGATTGACCGGTAATTCCACTCCGGCCCGCTGCATGGCCTCGATCGCGAGAATGGCGGCGATAACGGGGCCCTTGTGGTTGTTCGCACCCCTACCCGCCACCACGGGTCCCAGATGGGGCAGCAGTCCAAGGTCGCGGGCATCCACGATCTCGGCCGCCAAAGGGTCCACCGTCCACTCAGGTGCCATCGTCGGGGTCACGTCGTAAAGGCCGTACACGATTAGTGTGGGAGCCGACACGCGGGCGGACCGGACTGTCCCCAAAACCACCGGGTACCCTGCCGTGGGAACGATCGCAGCGTCCGGACAAACTCGCTCCAACAAGGTGAAAAAGTAGTCTGCGGCAGCTTCGATGCCCTCACCGGTATCACTGAACGACGGTATGCGCAGGGCACGGCGTACCTCTTCCATGGCCAGATTGCCGTCGTCGTCGATGATCTGATGTGCCGAAGCGAACTCCATGCGGGGTCCCGTAGTGGTTTCATTCATCCAGCAATTATTGGGCATGCATACGTATACTTCAACCTTTCGCCCCTCACCATGCGGACGGAGCGCTGGCTGTGACCGCGACGGTTTCGCTGAGTTCAGCGCGCGGACCGGGCTGTGTCCAGTAACTCCACCGAGACATCCCACAGCCGCCGGGCGGCGTCCGGGTCCAAAGCATAGTCCAGGACCCCGTGCAGGCCGTCGGTGATCTGGGGGACTGTCCGGGCCTCGTTGCAGTCTTCGAAATACCGGCCGCCGATTCCCTCGACTTCGTCCGAGGTGGCGAGGAGTACGGAGGTGGCGGCCCCATGCTCCATGATTTTTACGGGCAGTCCCGCCGGCAGGACCTGCACTTTGGTTGCGGCGAGAACGGCAGGGTCCCAGTGCCGCTGGAGGTTGGTCCAGACGCCGCCGGGCATGAGGGGGGGGGGCGCTGTAAACGTCGACGGCGGCGCCCGGCCCCCGCCCCCGGCGGTCGCCGAGTAGTACCTCTCCCTGGCCGTCGCCAGCACTCCGCCCCTGCAGGTCCACGGCCGGCTCAGGGCCACAGTGCGATGGCTGCAACTGGGATGGCAGCCGTCAGCAGCAGCAACGCCGTCGGAACCGACCTTTTCACCGTCCCGGTGGAGAACCGGTCATATACCTTCTGGAGCCAGCCGCGCATTCTTTCTCCATGTAGTACTCCGAGCAGTAACAGCAGCAGGCAGGGCAGGCAGTACACGAGTGCGTACCCGATGACAACCACCAGGCCGCTGCCGGAGGAGACGCCGGCGTTGATCATCCGTTCGATGGCAATGAAGTAAGGGAACGCATTCGGGAGATCGGCCCCGGTCATCATCACACCGAGCGGAAACGCCGTTCCTACCGAGAACCAGTCCGGCAGCACGGCGCCCGCGCGATCCCTCGTTTTCAGCCGCCTGAATGCGACAATGACCAGCGTGATGGCCGCGATCAGGAAAACGATACGCCGGAGCCAGCCGATGCCGCCGGCGACGGCCTCGGCTGCCACGCCCGCACTGAGGAAGATCACCGCTCCCAGGACGAAGACCGTGATCATCGCACCCGACACGAAAGCCAGCGCCGACAGGACCGGTTTCTTCGGGACGCTGAGGAGGATCAGGGTGATCGCAAGAATCGTTGCCGGGTTGAAGGAATCAAGGAGGGCCAGTGCCGCGATGCCGCCAATCAACGCCAAACTCATGACGTACCCTCCGTGGCGGACCGGCACAGGGCATCCACCAGGGCATCGCCGTTCCCGGCCGGCGTGCCCACCACCGCGTTCATCAGCAAACCGTCCCCAACCAGCCGGATGATCAGGGCCTGTGTCGGATCGCCCACCTCAGCGCCCAGAAGGTCCTGCCACCGGGACGTTGCGGCGCCGGCCAGCTCGATCACTCCCTGGTTTCCCGCCTCGACTGCCCGGAATGCCACCATCATCGCCCGGTACAGCGCTGCCTCATCCGGACCGGGGACCGATAGACGCAGCCAGGTCTCGGCGGCCCGGCCTTCCGCCGCCGCGGCCTCCATCAGAGCATCAACCTCGTCGAGAGCCTGACGTGCCAGGCCATCCACAAGGGCTGCCCTGGAGCGGAAGTGATGCATCAGGCCGCCTTTGGAGACCCGGGCCGCCGCCGCTACCGCATCAAGGGACGGGATTACCCCGCGCTCGAAAGCGAGTTCACGTGCTGCCTGCAGAATTCTGAGCCGGGTATCCATCCCTCCACCCTACCCGACAAACCGACCAGTCGGTCTGTCGGGTCGGATTCGCCGCCGACGGAGGGGTTGGGGGCTCCTGCTGGTGCAGGTTAGCCGACGTGCTGTCCGCCGTCGGCGGCGAGCACGGTCCCGGTGGTCCATCGGGATTCGTCACTGAGCAGAAACAGGGCGACACGGGCCATGTCGTTCGGCAGGGCGATCTGGTTCATTGGCGCCCAGGCCGCGACCTCGGCCTGGGCCTCCGCGGAGGGCAGCCACTGGCCGAACATCTCCGTGCGGGTGGAGCCGGGCGCGATTGCGTTCACGCGGACGTTTGCTCCGGCGACTTCGAGTGCAGCGCTCTTCGTCAGGCCGATGACACCCCATTTGCTGGCGACATACTCGGCGATGTTTGGGACGCCGACGAGGCCACCAACTGAACTGACATTGACGATGGAGCCTCCGCCCACCGCGAGGAGGGCAGGGATCTGGTGCTTGAGGCTGAGAAATACCCCGCGCAGGTTGACGGCCATGACCCGATCGAAGTCTGCGGCGTCGATGTCAGGGATCGCTCTGCCGCTGCCGGGGAGACCGGCGTTGTTCAGGGCGCCGTCGAGACGGCCGTAGCGGTCGACGGCGGTGCGAACCGCCTCGGCAACGGAAGCTTCGTCGGTGACATCCAGGGAAACGGCCAGCGCGTCGTGGCCCTGCTCCGTGAGTTCGGCAACCAGTTCATCGAGCCTATGGGTGCGGCGTGCGCCAACGACGACGGTGGCGCCCTCGGCGGCAAAGCGGCGCGCGGACGCCGCTCCGATTCCGGCGCTGGCGCCGGTGATCAGGATGACCTTATCCTCCAGCCGGCGGGCGGCGATGGTGAGCGGCTCAGGGCGGTGGTTGTCCACCGGAGTGGTGATAGGCGAGGTCATGGGAGTGCCTTTCTTTTGGGGTAATTCCATGTGCTGTCGACGACGGCGGCCGGGTGGCTGCCGGGATACGGGAGCGCTCGACAGGGAAGCCGACCGGGCCGGGAGCCGTCCTCCGCGTGTACCGCCGGCGGGAATAGCGCCGGACAGTATCCGGCTCGTCAAAGTGTTCCACTCACGGTCGGCTACCATTCAACGGTAAAGGCACTGAGTGCCTCAAGTTAAGTAGTGCCTATAGGCAGTTGGTGCCCGAAGGCCCGTGATGCCATGGAATGGTGTTGCGGTGCTACTATGCGGACATGAATGACCCGAAGGCGCCCCGTGGTTTGCGGGAACTGCGAGCACAGCAATTGCGGACCGCGCTGATCGAAACAGCGCAACGGCTATTCGTGGACCACGGGTTCGACGCGGTATCGGTCGACGATATCGCCGCACATGCCCAAGCGTCCCGCCGCACGTTCTTTCGCTACTTCGGGGTCAAGGAAGACGTGCTCTTTGCGGAGGATGACGCGCTCCTCGCAGCGTTCCTTGGCGGCATGCGCGGCGCGGAGGACACCGCGTCAGCGCTGGCGGCGGCCCGCGCCGGCGTCCGGGCCGTCGTGACCACCCTTGAGCCGCGCCGTGAAGAGCTGCGCGTGCGGCAGGCCATCCTCAACACGGTCCCGGCCCTGCAGGACCGGTCTTTCTGCAAGTACGCCCGCTGGGAACGGGCGGCAGTCGGCGCGTTTGCCCGCGGCGCCGACGACTACAACCGCATCTTGCGGGTCGCCGTCCCGGGCGCCCTGCTTTGTTTGCGCATCGGCTACGACCTCTGGCTCGCCTCCGGCAAGGACGGGGTGTCACTGCAGCAGCACGTCGACGCCGCCCATGGAGACCTCGCACGATCTGTCTGACTGCGACGCGGCGACTCATGGAGGCCGGATTCCGCCGCCGACGCGGCTCCAGGCGCCGGCAGCGCCGGAGTCCTTTGAACAGTCAGGAGGAAGGCCACTGTTCCCGGCGCGCACCGGCCGAGGCGCTGACCGGAAAGATGTGAGGGGCGGTGAAACCGGCGCGGAAGAATTCCCGGGCAATTCCCGCCGCGACCGTATCGGCGTCGCCGTCCCGGACCAGGGCGATGGCGGCTCCGCCGAAGCCGCCGCCGGTCATGCGTGCCCCGAGCGCCCCCAGATCCTGAGCGGACGAGACGGCAAGGTCCAGTTCCGGGGTGGAGATTTCGAAGTCGTCACGCATGGACACATGCGATGCGCTGAGGAAAGGTCCGGTTGCGGACGGCCCGGCGGTCCGCAACGCGGCAACGGTGTCCAGCACCCGTTGGTTTTCGGTCACGATATGGCGGACCCTGCGGAAGGTCTGCTGGTCCAGCAGCTTGGCTGCGCGGGGGAGGTCTATCCCGTCGAGGTCCCGCAGCGCTTTGACGCCCAGGACGCGGGCTCCTTGCTCGCACGAGCGGCGGCGGCTGGCGTACCCGCCGTCGGCGTGGGAGTGGCTGGTGCGGGTATCGATGACGAGCAGGCCGAGCCCGGCGTCGCGGAAGCCGAGCGCGACGCTTTCCGTTTGCAGCGTGCGGCAGTCCAGCAGGATGCCGTGGTCCGGCTTGCCCAGCAGCGAGGCGGACTGGTCCATAATTCCGGTTGGGGCCCCGACGACGACGTTCTCGGCCAGCTGGCCGATCCGGGCCAGTTCCGGCCGTCCCAGCCCGAGGTTCCACAGCTCGTTCAAGGCCAGGGCCACGGAGCATTCGACGGCGGCCGAGGATGACAGTCCCGCCCCGGCCGGGACGTCCGAGCTGAGGGCCAGATCGACGCCGGTGAAGGCCGCTGCGGGGGCCGCCTGGGCGAGAGCCCAGACCACACCCAGCGGGTATGCGGACCAGCCGGTCAAGGAGCCGGGATCCAGCCCGTCGAGGCTCGTCTCCACCACTCCGGGGTAGGCGCTGCTGGCGACCCGGAGAGTCCGGTCCGTGCGGCAGCGCGCCGCTACGACCGTGCGTTTGTCGATGGCGATGGGAAAGGCGAAGCCGTCGTTATAGTCCGTGTGCTCGCCGATGATGTTGACCCGGCCCGGCGCGGACCACAGGCCGGCCGGCTGGATACCAAACTCGCTGGCAAAGAAATCGGTCCCCTGCTGCAGAAGATCCTGGTGTGACGATCCGGTCATGGCTGAATGGCTTCCTTGAGTCGGGCGGCCGCGGTTTCCGGCGGGATATCGGCGATGAACGCGCCCATCGCCGCCTCCGAACCGGCAAGGTACTTGAGTTTGTTTTCTTCGCGCCGGGGCGAGGTCAGCTGGAGCATCAGCCGGATATCGTCCCGGTGGGCGCGGACCGGGGCCTGGTGCCAGGCGGCGATATAGGGCGTGGGCGTCGCATACAGCGCATCCACGCCGCGCAGCAGGCGGCCGTAGAGCATGGCGAACTCATCGCGTTCCGCGGAGCTGGTGGCTGCCAGATCGGGAACCTGGCGGTGCGGCAGGATATGGACTTCCAGCGGCCAGCGCGCCGCGAAGGGGACGAAGGCCGTCCAGTGTTCGCCCTGGAGCAACACCCGCCCGGACTTCTGCTCGAAGGTGAGGACGTCCTCGAAGAGTGAACTGCCGTAGCTCTCCAGCGAGCGGATGAGTTGCTGGGTACGCGGTGTGATGAAGGGGTAGGCGTAGATCTGCCCGTGCGGGTGGTGCAGCGTCACCCCGATCTCCTCTCCGCGGTTCTCGAAGGGGAACACCTGCTGGACGCCGGGCATGGCGGAAAGGGCCGCCGTCCGGTCCGCCCAGGCCTCCACAACGGTCCGCATCCGGGACACCGACACTCCGGCGAGCGATCCGGTGTGTTCGGGGGAGAAGCACACGACCTCGCACCGGCCCACCGACTGCAGCCGGCGGCCGAGCCCGATCCGGGACAGATCATCGAGCCCCCCGGGTGCGTCCGGACCCTCCAGGTCCGGCCCGAATGATGGTGATTTGTTCTCGAAAACCGCAACATCGTAAAGGCTGGGGACTTCGGAGGGGTTCTCCGCGGAGGCCGGCGCCAGCGGGTCCAGATGAGCCGGGGGCAGGACCACGCGGTTCTGCCGGGCCGACGCCACCGAAATCCATTCGCCGGTCAGGACGTCCTGGCGCATGGTTGCCGTGGCCGGCCGGGTCGCCGGCGCGCGCAGGTCCGGGGACCGTTCCGGCGGCAGCGCCGTATCCGCATCGTCGTAGTAGATGATGTCGCGGCCGTCGGAGAGCTGAAAGGACCGCTTGGTGATTTTGGCCATGCTAGTGGCCTTTCCCTGCGTTGATAACTGAACCGCTGGCTGCGTCGGCAGGGGGATCGGCATCCGCATAACGGCCCGCAGCGCTTTCTGCAGAAACTTCCCGGACGTGCAGCAACACGCCGTGTTCCGGGTTCAGGACCGGCATGGGCAGGCCGGATTCGGCCAGGAAACGGCCGGTCGCCTCAATACCCGACGCCAGCCACGCGGGCGGGACGATCTGGGTGAAGGTATGCCCGGTCCCGGCTCCCGGGTAAGCAAGCCGCACCCGGTATTTTCGCCCCGGCGAGAGCCCAGGCAGCGCCACCCGTCCCGGGACTTCGGCGAACGACGTCGCCACCGACACCAGCGCGAACAGCGCTTCGGAGCCGTCGTGGGAGACGACGCCGTGCAGCATCAGGGCGGGATCCGGCTCATCGGCCCGCACCATCCGGCCGCTGTGCAGCAGCGCCCGGTGTTCCTTGTAGGCCGCTATCGCGGCCGCCAGCTCGCCGCGTTCGGCGCCCTGCACCTGGCGGAGGTCCCATTCCAGCCCGAAGTGGCCGAACATCGCCGTGATGGCGCGGAAGGACAGCTCGTGGGTGCGTGCCGTGGTGTGCGAGGTGGTGGGCCCGATGTGGGATCCCACGAGCTCCGGCGGCACCACCACTTGGGTCCACCGCTGGATGGTCTGGCGTTCCAGCGCATCGTTGCAGTCCGAGGCCCAGACCCGGTCCGTGCGTTCCAGGATGCCCAGATCCACGCGGCCGCCCCCGGAGGAGCAGCTCTCGATCTCGACCCCCGGATGGGCCTTCCTCAGCTCATCCAGCAGCCGGTACACTGCCAGCGTCTGCGCATGGACCGACGGGCTTCCCTCGTGGCCCATTTCTGCCAGGTCCCGGTTCTGGTCCCATTTGAGGTAGCTGATCCGGTACTCGCTCAGGAGCGAGTCCAGCCGGTCGAAAATGTATTGCCAGGCCTCCGGGTTGGCCAGGTCCAGCACCTGCTGGTGCCGCCAGCGCTCCGGCAGCCGGCACGGCAGCCCGCCGGGGATGGCAGGCCCCGGGGTGCGCGGTCCCGGGCCTGAGATCCAGTCCGGGTGCGCACGGGCCAGGTCAGAGTCCTCGTTGACCATTTCCGGCTCGACCCACAGGCCGAATTCCAGGCCGTGCGCGGTGACGGCGTCGATCAGGGGGGTGAGCCCCGCCGGCCAGAGCTGTTCGTCGACGTACCAGTCGCCGAGCCCGGCGCGGTCGTCGCGGCGGCCCCGGAACCAGCCGTCGTCGAGGACAAAACGCTCGACGCCGAGACCGGCGGCGGATTCCGCCAGCTCCAGCAGGGTGTCCAGCCGGTGGTCGAAGTACACCGCCTCCCAGACATTCAGCACCACGGGGCGGGGCTTGCCCGAGCGGCGGCCGGGGTGGTGCGGGCGTCCGCGGAACCACGCATAGAACGCGTCGCTGATGCCGTCCAGCCCGGAGTCCGAGTAGGCAGCGAAAAGCCACGGCGTCTCGTAGCGGGCACCGGCGTCCAGAGTGACCTCGGCGGAGCCCAGCAGTTCCGAGGCCCCGATGATCGAGCGGCCGTCGCCGATCGTCTCGACGAAATTCTCGTGGTTGCCGCTCCAGCCCAGGTGCACGGCCCAGACCTGGCCGTGCCGGTTACCGAAACCCGGCGTTCCCGCGGCGAGAAGCAGCGGGGAATCGTGGCCCGTGCGTCCGTGCCGGCCGGAGCGAACCCAGGTGCCCTGCCGCATCGGCAGCCGCTGCGGGTGGGCCTCGCGGCACCAGCGGCCCGTCAGGTCCAGGATTTCCTTTGCGGCACGCCCCACGGGCAGCACCGCCGCCAGGTCTTCGACCCGGTAGCTGTCCGGACCCTCGTTGCGCAGGCTGTGCCGGAGCTGCAGCAGCCCGCCGTCGTTGATCCTGATATCGGTGCTGACGCTGATCCGGGCCACGGGGTCCCACTGCGTGATCACGGCCGAACATTCCGCCGTCCCGTCCTGCACGGTTCCCGGCGGCATCGTGCCGTTCTCCGCCGTCACGGACACCACCCGGAGCCGGGCGGAGAACGCCTGGCCGCCCCGGTGGCCGCGGAGGCCGGGACGTCCCCGCCAGCCGGAGGAAGCCTGCGGGATCAGGCCCAGCGTCACGGGAATGTCCAAGGACGAGGGGGCGACAGGATCGGCCAGCAGCGAAAGGTCCGGAAGATCCGGGCCAAGGTCGGCGCCGAAGTGCAGCACAGCAGGCTCGCCGGTGCTGAAGTCGATCAGTACGGAGGTGCCGGAGCGCCGCAAATACAGCGGTCCGTGCGGTAGCTCCTCAGGAGGGGCGTGCTCGGACACGGTGGTCGGGTTTGGGTGGTTCACGGCAGCTCCAGGCTTGCGGTTGGCAGCGGGTTCATATGGTGCGCGGCCGGTCAGCCGGTGGCGGCTCTGGCGGCGGCACTGCTGGTGGCTCTGGCAGTCCCGGTGCTGGCCAGCCGCAGCCGGCCCACGCGCTCGCCGAGAATGCGCCGGGCTTCGCTGCCCAGCCCGTCGTCGCTGATGAGCTCATCCGCGTCCTCCAGATTGGCAATGGTGCTGATGCCCAGCGTCCCCCACTTGGTGTGGTCGGCCAGCACCACCACCCGGCGGGCTGCCGCCACGAAGGCGCGGTCCGTTTCCGCCTCCAGCACGTTCGGGGTGGTGAACCCGGCAGCAGAATCGACGCCGTGGACGCCCAGGAACAGCACATCGAGGTGCAGCTGCTTCAGGGCGGAGGTCGCCAGCGGACCCACGAGGGCGTCCGAGGGGGTGCGCTGGCCGCCGGTGAGGATGACGGTGGACGGCGATGCCCCCTGATAGAACACATCGGCGATCCGCACCGAGTTGGTCACCACGGTGATCCGGGGCCCGACGGACAGCAGCTGCGCCAGCGCCCAGGTGGTGGTGCCGGCGCTGAGGCCTACCGCCATGCCCTCGCGCACCTGGGTGGCCGCCTCGTGCGCGATCGCCATCTTTTCCTCCGGCAGCTGGGTCACCTTCAGCTCGAAGCCGGGTTCGTGGGTGCCGGCCCCGCCCGGGAGCTTGGCCCCGCCGTGGATCTTCTCGAGGGTTCCCGCGGCGTCCAGCGCCTCGATGTCCCGCCGGACGGTCATGAGGGACACGCCGAGCAGCTTCGCGAGGTCGGTGACGCGGACGATCCGTTCACGCTGGACCTCCGCGACGATGGCTGAGTGGCGGGCTGCGGCTAGCATTTTTCGTCCTTACTGAATTGACTGGCGGGTGGAAAGCGGACCGCGGGAGCGGACCACCGCGACGGCGCCGGCTGCCAGGCGGAGGCCGCCGTCGACGTCCCCGCCGCTGATAAGTTCTACACCCGAAAGGGGCAGCCGGACGTCGTCCATGCCGTGGTTGATGCAGAACGTCCAGTCCGTCCCATCCCGGCTGCGCCGGACCACCTCCACGTTGGCCGGAAGATCGGGCACCAGAGGCTCCACCGCCGCATCGGCGCACACTTCGGGGAGGAACCCGGCAAGTCCTTCCGCTGACAAGGACGTGGCCACGTAGTAGGCGCGGCCCTTGCCGGCGTGGTTGCGGGTCACCGCCGGGGAACCGGCGACCGGGCCTTCCTGCACCTGGGCGAGCACCTCGGCGGTGGTCACCCGGCCGAGTTCGCTCCAACAGGAACCGGCGCCGAAAGCGCTGAGCGGGACCGATTCTCCTGCCCGCAGCGGGAAGAACTCTTCCATCCGCACGCCCAGCAGTTCACTGAAAGCCCCGGGATAGCTGCCGAGGCGGATGTGGTCGTTTTCGTCCACGATGCCCGAGTAGTACGTCACGACGAGGTGGCCGCCGGATCTGACATAGGCGTCCAGGTTCGCTACCCCGGCATCTGTGAGGAGGTATTGCATCGGAACCACCACAAGACGGTAGCCGGAGAGGTTGTCCGTGCTCTGGCGGAAGTCCGTCGGGATGCCGGCACGGTAAAATGCATCGTGCCAGCGCCGGGTTTCGGCGATGTTTGACGCGTCCACGCTCGGGTGTGAATCCAGTTCCGACGCCCAGCGGGCGTCGGTGTCATGGACGATGGCGACGTCGACGCTGCCGGACGCGCCGGTCACTACGGAGCCGGCTACCCCGGCCAGGCTGCGCAGCGCCTGACCCAGCTGGACGACTTCCCGCCACACCTTGGTATCGGTGCCACCGTGCGGCAGCATCCCGGAGTGGAACTTCTCCGCGCCGGCCCGGGAGGCCCGCCACTGGAAAAAGAGTGCGCCGTCCGCGCCGCGGGCAACATGCTGCATCGAATTGCGCAGCATTTCCCCGGGTGCCTTGGCGATGTTGCGAGGCTGCCAGTTAACCGCAGACGTGGAGTGCTCCATCAGCAGCCAGGGCCGGCCCTGCGCCCAGCCGCGGGTGAGGTCCGCCGTTGCTGCGAGCTCCTGGAAGTTCCGGGGGTCTTCCGCGATCAGATAGTGGTCGTTGGACACCACGTCCATCTGTTCGGCCCAGCGCCAGTAGTCCACGGGCTGGTGCAGGCCCATGTTGAAGCCCATGAAGTTTGTGGTGACCGGATGCCCGGAGTGGGCGCGGATGATTGCAGCCTCGGCCTTGTAGCACTCCAGCAGTTCGTCCGAGGAGTACCGGGCGAAATCCAGCTGCTGGGTGGGATTGACCCAGGTGCCCGAGGTCCGCGGCGGCAGGATCTCCTCCCACGCATAGTAGCGCTGGGACCAGAACGCGGTGCCCCAGGCGTCGTTCAGGGCCTCGATCGTCCCGTAGCGGTTTTCCAGCCACGTCCGGAAGCCGGCTGCGGCGCCGTCGGAAAAGTCCGGCTGGTTGTGGCAGCCGTACTCGTTGTGCACATGCCACATGACCACGGCGGGGTGGTCCTTGTACCGCATCGCAATCTGCTCTGTCAGGGCGGCCGCAGCCCGGCGGTAGTCCGGGCTGGAGGCGGCAAAGGCCTGCCGTGAGCCATAGCTGTGGCGCACGCCGTCGGCCGTCACCGGGAGGGACCCGGGGTACTTGTGGCTGAACCACGGCGGCGGCGAGGCAGTGGCGTTGGCCAGGTCAACCCGGATCCCGTTGGCGTGCAGCAGGTCCAGCACGCGGTCCAGCCAGCCGAACTCGTAGACGCCCTCGGATGGTTCCAGCAGGGACCAGCTGAAGATGCCGACGCTGACCAGGTTGACGCCGGCCTCGCGCATGAGCCGGACGTCCTCATCCCAGGTTTCTTCCGGCCACTGCTCCGGGTTGTAATCCCCGCCGAACGCCAGCATGGGGGAGCCCTCGGATCCCAGGCGGGCGGTGATGTAGTCCATGAAGTTGTGGTTCTGGTTGGAGTTGAAGTCCACGTTTATCCTTTGCTGGAGCCGAGCGTCAGGCCGGCCACGAAGTGCCGCTGCAGGAGCAGGTAAATGATGAGGGCAGGGATGGCCGTGATCATGGCGCCTGCGGCGATCAAGTTGTAATCCGAGAGGAACTGGCCCTGAAGGTTGTTCACCGCGGTGGTGAGCGGGAGCCGGTCACCGCTCTGGATGAAGAGCAGCGGCCAGAAGAAATCGTTGTAGATGAAAATGACCTCGAGCGTGCCCATTGCGGCCAGTGCGGGCCTGCAGAGCGGGAGAATGATCTCCCAGTACTGCCGCCAGATGCCGGCGCCGTCCACCAGTGCGGCCTCCGTCAGTTCGGAGGAGAGCGCCTTCATGTAGTTGGAGAGGACGAACGTGACGAAACCGATCTGGAAGGCCGTGTCCACGGCGATGACGCTGATATAGGTATTGAGGAGGTTTCCGGAATCGCTGATGCTGTACGGGAGTTCAAGCTGCTTGAACATCTGGAACAGGGGAGCCGCGAGGACCTGGGGCGGGAGGAGGTTGCCGGCGGTAAACATGATCAGCAGGGTGACGTTGAACTTCCAGGCGACCCGGCTTACGGCGAAGGCCATCATCGAGGCGAAGAACAAAATCAGGATGACCGAAGGGACGGTGATCAGCACCGAGTTCCAGGCATATTGTGCGAACCCGCCCCGGGTCCAGGCCCCGACGAAGTTGTCGAAGTTGAAGGAGCCGCCAAAGCTGAAGTACCCGTACTTGTCCGTGTCGGCCTTGGGCCGCAACGACGTAAAGATCGTCCAGCCCAGCGGCACCAGCCACATGGCTGCCATCACGATCAGGAAGATATGGATGCCGAAGTGCCGCTTCGCCGGACCCCGGGCCTTGCCGCCGGAGCCGGAGCCGGTCCCGGTCCGCTGCCTGGCGGCGGCGTTTTTGCCCGCCGCCGCGGCAGGGGCTGGCTTGATGATGCTCATGCCTCTTTGTCCTTTCCGAAGGCCCGGGACAGGTAGAAGGTGATGGGGACCAGCGAAATGATCAGTAGGACAACGGCGAGGGCGGAGCCGACGCCGATCACCTGGCCTTCGCCGACGAGGTTCTGGATGACGAGGGCGCTGATAAGTTCCAGGCCGTTGGTGCCGCGGTTGATGACGTAGACAATGTCGAACGCGCGCAGTGATTCGATCACCGTGATGACGATGATGATCACGTTGACGGGCCGCATGGCCGGGAAGATGACGCGGAAGAAAGTCTGGACCGCGTTGGCGCCGTCGATCTGGGCCGCCTCCCGCAGGGTGGGGTCAACGCCCTTGAGCCCGGCCAGGTACAGGATCATAACGTAGCCGGCATGGCGCCACGTGGCCGCGATGAGCGCCGCCCAGATGTTAACGCTGGAGTCACCGAACCAGTCGACCGCCTGCGGGGTGCCGGCGGTGCCAAGCAGGAAGTTCAGCAGCCCGCTGTCCCGGTTGTAGAACAGTTGCCAGATGACGCCGATCAAGGCCAGCGACAGCATGACGGGGGTAAAGAAGATGCTCTGGTAGATCTTGCTGCCGCGGATGTTCTGATCGAGCAGGATGGCGAGCAGCAGGCCAAGGGGTGTAGCGATGAGCGCCAGGAAGACCAGCCACAGCACATTGTTCTGGACGGCGGGCCAGAACGGCGGGTAGTCGTTGGCGATGAACTGGTAGTTGTCCACCCCTGCGCCCTTGATGTCGCTCAGGCTGAGCCCGTTCCACCGGGTGAAGGACAAGGCTGCCGAGAGCAGCGTGGGGATCCAGACCAGGACCAGCTGGATCAGGGTGGGAATCCCCACCATAAAACTGAGTACCC
Organism: Arthrobacter sp. CG_A4; assembly: GCF_035985125.1. Taxonomy (NCBI): domain Bacteria; kingdom Bacillati; phylum Actinomycetota; class Actinomycetes; order Micrococcales; family Micrococcaceae; genus Arthrobacter; species Arthrobacter sp. CG_A4. Next base: position 36,868 of record NZ_JAXCID010000018.1, read on the forward strand.
ATTTGTCCCGGCGGGTCATCCGCCGGACCCGCCCTGCCGGGGCGCGTGTGGTGCGTCGTGCCCCGGCAGCGGTTGTATCACTTGTTGTGCTCACTAGAGATTCCTTGCTCGATATCGCTTGCTGCTACTGGGCGGCGTAGAGCGATTTGGCCTGGGCTTCCAGGTTCTTGACATCCACGGTGCCGTCCTTGATGAAGGACTGCAGGGCCGGAATCATCACGTTGTTGGCCATGGCCGGGAGTGCGTCGCGGTCAAAGAACTGGCTGATGCTCTTGGCGTTGCTGATGGCGTCAGCCATCTTCTTGTTCAACGGCGAGAACTTGGAGGTGTCTGAGCCTTTGGCGGTGGCGATATTCGCCGAGTCGACGGATGCGTAGACGTCCTGTCCCTCCGGGGTGCCGAGGTAGGCGAGGAAGTCCTTGGCGGCCGGGTTCTGGCCGCCCTTCTTGGACAGCAGCAGCCCGTCGATGGGGGCTTCGATTGCGTCCTGGCCTTCCATCGCGATCTCCGGGAACGGGAAGAAGTCAATGTCGTCCGCGACCGTCTTGTCCGTGTACTGCTGGGTAAGGAAGGATCCGAGCAGGTACATGCCGGACTTCTTGTCGCCCAGGTTTTTGGCCGAGTCCTGCCACGTCATGCCGAGCGCATTGGGGTTCTGGTACGGCAGCAGTTCCTTCCAGGTGTCGAAGACGTCGCTGACCTTCTTCTGGTCCCAGCTTTCCTTGTGGGCGGTGAGGTCCATGTGGAACTGGTAGCCGTTGAGCCGCATGTTCAGGTAGTCGAAGGTGCCCATGGCGGGCCAGCCGTCTTTGTCCGCGAATTCGATGGGGATCAGGCCGTCGCCCTGCATTTTCTTCGACAGCGTAGTGAGCTCATCGAAGGTCTTCGGGACCTGGTAGCCCTTCTCGGCCCAGAGGCTCTTGCGGTAGAAGAAGCCCCAGGGGTAGTTGTAGTTCGGGACCAGGTACATCTTCCCGTCTGAACCCTTGGACGCCTTCTTCAGGGCATCGGAGTAGTTGCCGCCGATCTTCTCCCAGACATCGTCGATCGGGGCGAGCAGTCCCTTGTCTGCGTAGTACTGCATCCGGTACCCGGCGAACCAGGTGAAGGTGTCGTCGGGGCTGCCCTGAAGGTAGGTGTTGATCTTGTTCTGGAAGTCGTTGTGCGGCACAACATTGGTGGTGGTCTTGACGCCGGACTTCTTCTCAAAGGCGTCCGTGAGGGCCTTGTAGGCGTTCTTGGGAACTTCATCCGAGGAACCGGAACCGAAGGTCAGTGTCTTGGCGGCGCCGCTGGCGGCCGGTGCGCTGCCGCCGGTGCAGGCTGCCAGCAGCGGAACTCCCGCCATCGCGACGGCGCCCACACCCAGGGTCTTCAGCAGCGTCCGGCGGTCCCATCCGCCATGGCTGGAAGCCCTCCGCAGCGCGTCTTCATGCATGGTCATGGTTTCTCCTTTGAAATCAACGGGTGCTGTGAGTCAACTCACATGATAATCAACCATATACGAACAATATAGAACCGTAAAGGGCAAAAAAGAACATTTTATGCCGTTGGCCGCGCTTTCGTGCAAACCAATGCGGCCGACGACGGGCTGACCCCGCAGCTGCTGGCCGAACTCAAAATCCTGGTCCGGACGCCAGCGCTGCTCGTGGCCTGCAACGACGGCGGAACACTGTGCTCCGCTGAAGGCAGTTCCAGCGAATCCCTCCCGCTGGCCAGCGCCGCGATAGCCCGTGCCCTCGAGGTCCTGCGCGAGGGCTGGGACGCCGGGGCGTCGTCGTACGCGGTCGCCTACGACAGCCCGGACCTCGACGCCGCGGTGCTGCACATCGGGCTCTCCGGCGTGCTGGATGTCAGCGACCAGCGCTTTCTGGACACCGTCACGGCGGTGGAACGGGAATTGCGGGTGGGTCCCACGGTGTTCCGGTACCGGTACCGGTACGACGACGGTCTGCCGGGTCTGGAGGGCGGCTTCCACATCTGCACGACGTGGCTGATCGAGGCCTATGTGGCGGTTGGCCGGATCGAGGAGGCCTGGGACCTGTTCGACCAGCTGGTGAACCTGTTCGGGCCCACCGGCCTGCTGCCCGAGGAGTACGACCCGGGCACCGAAACTCATTTGGGCAACCATCCGCAGGCGTATTCGCACCTGGGCTTTATCCGCTGCGCGCGGCTGCTGGACGCACTTTCCCGGAACTAGTGGTCATTTTCGCCGGTTCCTCGGGGTAACGGGGTGGACGGAGCCTGGACCTGTTCGCGCCAGGGGGACATGCCCATTCTTCGCACCCGGGACTGGGCATAATGGCACCATGTCCATCCGCTGGCCCCGGAGCGGGGCATGTCCGGTCAAGCGCCGGGTGGGTCCGGCGGCGGGGAGTCGGGCTGCACAGCTGGTAACGGGGGACATGCCCATTCTTCGCACCCGGGACTGGGCATAATGGCACCATGTCCATCCGCTGGCCCCGGCGCGGGGCATGTCCCTGAGCCCGGCCACCGCGCCCCCGCCACCAATCCCGGGCACCGGAGAACTAACGAAAATGCCGACGAGCCCCGCCTGGGGACCGGCACGATTGGTGCCGCTCCGGTCCTATTCGCAGGCGGTACCGTCCCGGTCGCCGTCCAGCTTGTCTCTGTAGCCGGGCTGCCCCGCGTGGAGGGGAGCTGCGCCAGCGGCGCGGACGGCCGCGCAGTTCGCGTAGTAAGCAGAGGCCAGGGCAGCCGGGACAGGAACCGGAGCCACGTAGGCCGGGGCCGGAGCCACATAGGGCTGGGCCGGGGCCGGGACGGCTTGCTGCGCGGGGGCCGGCGCCTGCATCGGGGGAGGCGGGGCTTCCTGGTTGGTCGGTGCCGGTGCGTCAGGGCAGTCACCGAGGGTCCGTGCCATCGCATCGTGTTCGGCCTGGGTGACCCAGAGTGTGTAGCTGGCCTTGACCGAGATCTGGCGGGCCACATACGTGCAGCGGTAGGACTTGTTCGGCGGCAGCCACGTGGCGGCGTCGCCGTCGCTCTTTTTCATGTTGGCAGGGCCATCCACCGCCAGCAGGTTCAGCGGATCGTTGGCGAAGGAGAGCCGTTGCGCCGGGGTAAGCTGCTGGGCGCCCTTTTGCCAGGCATCGCTGAGCGCCACCACATGGTCGATCTGCACCGCGGTGCTGGTGGCGTTGCCGCGGAGGAAGTTGATCAGGGTTGCCGTATAGGGGTCGTTCAGGACGCCGGAAAGTACCACGCAGTCGCGGGTGCCGGGCTTGAAGGCCGGGGCGGTCAGGTCCCGGCGGAGCATGTCGTTTCGCGTGTCGCAGCCGTTGCGGTCGACGTCGGCCCACGCTTGGCCGAATTGGTCACGTGAGTATCCGGTCTTGGGCGCACGGCCCTTGATCGGGATGGTGGCCAGCACATCGAGGGCCTTGCTGGCGAAGGCGGGCTGCGGGTTGGGGGCTCCGACACCGGCCGCGGTGACGCCGGGGGCGGCGTCAGAGTCCAGCGGGGTGCCGTCGGTGGCCGGCGTGGATGGCGGCGTTGCTGCCGGCGGCGCGGAAGCGCTCGGGGAGCTCCCGGTGGCGGTGGCTGCGGCGGGTGCGGTGGCAGGGCTCGCGCACGCGGTGGCGGAGACGAGCAGCAGTCCGGTCAGGCCGGCTGCGATCCAGTCGACCGCCCCCGTGCGGCGTGCCGTAGGCGGTCGGACGCTGCGTGGTCGGTCGATCTTCAAGTGTCTCCCCCGTACGTGCGTGCGGGTCGAATCCCGACCGGCTAAGCCTACCGGCGGCAAGGACAACGCGGGGTCACATCGCGCCCATGATGAGGCCCGGGATGGGCGCGAAGTGACCCCGCGTTGCTTTAGTGCGCGGACGCTAGTTCAGCGAGGCGTTGTTCAGCGCGTGCGGCGGGCGCATGATCCCGGGGGTATGCCCCTCCGCGGGGTCGTTGCCGATTCCGACGATCCTGTTGTCCTTGTCCACATGGACCACCTTGGGGATGTACGCCCTCGCTTCGTCCGTGGTCATCTGGGCGTAGGTGATGAGGATGACGATGTCATTCTCATGCATGAGATGTGCGGCGGCTCCGTTGATCCCGATCACCCCTGTGCCGCGTTCGCCGGCAATCGTGTATGTCTCCAGCCGGGCGCCGTTGGTGACGTCGACGATTGCCACGAGCTCTCCCGAAAGAATGTCGGCGGCCTCGAGCAGATCCAGGTCCACGGTGACGGAACCCACGTAGTGAAGGTCCGCGTGGGTGATCGTGGCGCGGTGGATCTTGGACTTAAATATTGTGCGATTCATAACGTGACCAGTCTAGCTCCGGGCGAACCGTCGCGCTGTGAGGCAGCGGACACCGCCTTCAGGTTACAGACAGGAGGTCGACGGCGTCCGGCACGTCCGTCGTCCCCTCGGCGGTCAGCCCCTCGGCGGTCAGTCCGACGGCGCCCCGGCGGCGGGGGTGATGGACGCGGCCGTCTCGGCTAGGATTTCCCGGGCTGCCAGGATGGCGGGCCGCTTGGCACTCGAGTGCCGCACCGAAGTGAAGACCGTCCGGTGCGGATCGCCCGGGAGATTAATCAGCCGGGCTGTTGTTGCCCGTCCGGTCCAGACGAGGTCCGGCATCAGGGCCACGGCGTTTCCGGACTCGATCAGCCGGATCTGCGCCTGCAGGTCAGCGGTTTCGAATCTGATGTCGGGCTCGAAACCGGCGCTCCGGCACGTTTGCTCGGCCCAGTGCCTGGAAGCAGCCCCGCGGGGTTCCATCACCCACGCCAGCTCCGCGGTGTCGGCAAGGGAGGTGATCGCCGGCCGGTCCGGGGAGGCGGGCGGAACCGCGAGGCGGATCGCATCGCCCGTGAGCCGGACCCTGTCCAGTTCCGCGTAGCGGGGGGCAGTGTGGCCGGGGTACTGCTCGGCGATCACCAGGTCGAAGTCCCGCGCCCAGGTCTCATGCAGGGCTGTTTCCGGTTCCCGCTGCGTCATTTCCACCCTGACCTCGGGGTAGCTGGCGGACATCCGGGTCAGGGCATCGGGCATCAGCGCCAGCGCAGCGGACTGGAATACGGCCATCCGCACCGTCCCGGTCACCGTGGTCAGGGAGGCCGCGAGATCGGCCTCTGCCTGCTCGAGGGTTTCCAGCAGCTGGGCCGTATGAGCCACGAGGACTTCGGCCTGCGGCGTGAGCTGCACCCGGCGCCCGGTCTTACGAAGCAGCTCAACGCCGGCTTCCTTTTCCAGCAGGGCCAGCTGCTGCGAGACCGACGACGGGCTGTACTGGAGTGCCTCGGCGACTTCCGCCAGGGTGCCCCGGATCTTCAGTTCGCGGAGCAGGCGCAAACGCCGAACGTCGAGCATCGCTATTCCTTTGTGAATTCTAATGGTTATTGATTAGGAGAAGTCACTTTATCTAATGCAAGCGGGCTTGCATACTGTTACTCACTGAGTAACCCCCATCACAGGGCGGATTGATGGGCCCCACACCTAAGCAGGAGTCCCTGATGAGTACCAAAGACCAGACCAGATCGATCATGCGGCGCAAGCCGATTGACGATATCGAGGAAGAGAACAAGCACAGCGGCTTGATCAAGAGCCTCGGGCTGTGGCAGCTGACTGCCATCGGCGTCGGCGGCATTATCGGCGTCGGCATTTTCTCCCTCGCCGGCCTCGTGGCCCACGGCAGCGAAACTGAACCCGGAGTCGGCCCGGCAGTGCTTTTTTCCTTCCTGATTGCGGGTCTGGCGTCCGCGGCTGCGGCCCTGTCCTACGCCGAGTTCGCCGGCATGATCCCGCGCGCGGGTTCTGCCTACACTTACGGGTACGTGGCGCTGGGCGAGGTGATCGGCTGGTTCATCGGCTGGGATCTGCTGCTCGAGTACATCGCGATCGTGGCTGTGGTGGCCATCGGCATTTCCGGCTACTTTGACGCGTTCCTCTCGGGCATCGGCATCAACATGCCAGTCTGGATGACCTCGACGCCGGATGAAGGCACGGGCGGCATCGTCAACATTCCGGCGATTCTGGTCTGCCTGCTGGTCACCTGGATCCTCTCCCGCGGCACTCGCGCCTTCGGCCGCTTTGAGCTCGTGGCGGTGGCCATCAAGGTGGTCCTGATCCTCTTTATCATTGGCCTGGGCGTCTTCTATATCGACACCAACAACTACAATCCGTTTATGCCCAGCGGCTTCGGTCCGGTGCTGGCGGGGTCCGCCACCGTGTTCTTCGCGGTCTTCGGCTATGACGCCATGAGCACCGCCGCGGAGGAAGCCACCGACGGTAAGAAGCACATGCCGAAGGCCATCATCCTCTCCCTGATCATCGCCATGCTGTTGTACGTCGCAGCCACCCTGGTGCTCACCGGCATGCAGAACTACCAGGACATCGACCCCAAGGCCGGGTTCGCCTCCGCGTTCAACGGCGTGGGCCTGCCGGTCATCGCCACCATCATCTCGGTCTTCGCCGTGCTGTCCATCATGACGGTTATGCTCACCTTCCTCCTTGGTGTCACCCGGGTCTGGTTCTCGATGAGCCGCGACGGGCTGCTGCCCGGCTGGTTCGCCAAGACGGACCGCCACGGGACCCCGCAGCGCGTTACCTGGATTGCCGGGATCGGATCGGCGCTGCTGGCCGGTGTCTTCCCGATCAAGGCCGTTGCGGACCTCACCAACATCGGAATTCTGGCCGCCTTCGTCGTCGTCTGCTTCTCGGTGATCGTCTTCCGCTACAAGAAGCCCGATGCCCCGCGGACCTTCCGCCTGCCACTGATGCCGGTGATTCCGGCCTTCGGCGTCCTGGCCTCGGCGTTCCTGATGTTCCAGCTGCACTGGGAGACCTGGGCACGCTTCGGGGTCTGGCTGGTCATCGGCCTGGGAATCTACTTCTTCTACGGCAGGAAGCATTCGCTGATGAACCCGGACAGCCCGCGCCACGCAGAAGCCGTGGAGATGCACCGCCACATCGGCTAACCCCCGGGACGATCCCGGTTGCGCTATCACTTTTGGCTCCCATCCACGCCTTTTGGGAGCCAAAAGTGATAGCGCATCCGTGTGTTCGGGGACGGTTGCGCCCGGTCTGGGAATGTTCGATTTTTCTAACCAGTACTGCTCGGAAAACTTCGCTTTATCTTATGAAAATCCGGTCTCATACTGAAGCCTAGAAAGGTCCAAATTTTGAGAAAGAACGAGTACCAGCCATGACCAAGATTTCAACGGAGTCCGGCGTGAAAACAGGCAATGCGGCCGGGCACGCACCCGTCTCGGAAGGCTCCCCGGTCCTTGAGGCCGCCGCCCTCGCCGAGGAAACCATCGGGCTGGTACGCCACTGGCTCACGGAAGCCGCCCAGATCCCGGTCGATGCCTCCGCCCAGCAGCTCGCCGGGGTCCTCAAGGACCCGAACGGCCTGGACTTTACAGTGGGGTTCGTCGACGGCGTCGTCCGACCCGAAGACTTCCAGGTCGCCGCCCGCAACCTTGCCGCCCTGGCACCGAAGGTCCCGGCGTTCCTGCCCTGGTACATGCGCAGCGCCGTCCGCCTCGGCGGCACCATGGCACCAATCCTGCCGCGGGTGGTCATCCCGATCGCCCGCCGCGTGCTCCGCGAAATGGTCGGCCACCTCATCGTCGACGCGACCGACGCCAAGCTGGGCCGGGCCATCGCCAAGATCCGCAGGGACGGCATCAACCTCAATGTCAACCTCCTCGGCGAGGCTGTGCTCGGCGGGCACGAGGCGTCCCGCCGTCTGGAGGGCACCCACACCCTGCTGTCCCGCCCCGACGTCGACTACGTCTCCATCAAGGTCTCCTCCACCGTCGCCCCGCACTCCGCCTGGGCTTTCGACGAGGCCGTGGAGCACGTCGTTGAGAAGCTCACGCCGCTCTTCACCCGCGCAGCGTCCTTTGCCGTCGGCGGAAAAAAAGCCAAGTTCATCAACCTGGACATGGAGGAGTACAAGGACCTGGACATGACCATCGCGGTCTTCACCCGGATCCTGGACAAACCGGAATTCAAAAACCTCGAGGCCGGCATTGTTCTCCAGGCCTACCTCCCGGACGCCCTCGCCGCGATGATCCGCCTGCAGGACTGGGCCGCCGCCCGCCGCACCAACGGCGGTGCCGCGATCAAGGTCCGCGTCGTCAAGGGCGCCAACCTGCCCATGGAGCAGGTCGAAGCCTCCCTGCATGACTGGCCGCTCGCCACCTGGGGCACCAAGCAGGACTCGGACACCAATTACAAGCGCGTCATCAACTACTCGCTGCACCCGGACCGGATCCGCAACATCCGGATCGGCGTGGCCGGCCACAACCTCTTCGACATCGCCTTCGCCTGGCTGCTGGCCAAGCAGCGCGGCATCGCGGATACCGCAGAGCAGAGTATCGAATTCGAGATGCTGCTCGGCATGGCCCAGGGCCAGGCCGAAGCCGTCAGGCACGATGTCGGCTCGCTGCTGCTCTACACCCCGGTGGTCCACCCGGCCGAGTTCGACGTCGCGATCGCCTACCTGATCCGCCGGCTCGAAGAGGGCGCCAGCCAGGACAACTTCATGTCCGCCGTCTTTGAACTCGGGGGGAACTCCCCGGAAAGCAGGGCGCTGTTCGAGCGTGAGAAGCAGCGCTTCCTCGCCTCCCTCGCCGGGCTCGACGACGAGGTCCCGCCGCCCAACCGCCGGCAGAACCGCAACCTCCCGGCCGCGCCGCCGTCGGACGCCGAGCAGGCACAACGCAGCTTCGAGACCACCCCGGACACCGATCCGTCGCTGCCCGCCAACCGCGACTGGGGCCGCGCCATCCTGGGCCGCGTGGCGACTTCCACCCTGGGCAACGCCGCCGTCGAAGCCGCCACCATCAACGACGCCGGCACGCTCAACGCCGTGATCGGGACCGCAGTGGAAAAGGGAAAGGCCTGGGGTGCCCTCTCCGGCGCCGAGCGTGCCGCGATCCTGCACCGAGCCGGCGACGTCCTCGAAGCCCGGCGCGCCGAACTGCTCGAGGTCATGGCCAGCGAGACCGGCAAGACCCTCGACCAGGGCGACCCGGAGGTCAGCGAGGCCGTTGACTTCGCGCACTTCTACGCCGAATCGGCCCGCAGGCTGGACGACGTCGACGGCGCCACTTTCGTTCCGGCGAAGCTCACCCTGGTGACCCCGCCGTGGAACTTCCCGGTGGCCATCCCCGCCGGCTCCGCCCTCGCGGCCCTCGCCGCCGGCTCCGCCGTCGTAATCAAGCCTGCCAGGCAGGCCTGCCGCAGCGGTGCCGTGATGATCGAGGCCCTCTGGGACGCCGGTGTGCCCCGCGACGTACTCACGATGGTCCAGCTGGGCGAGCGTGAGCTTGGCCGGCAGCTGATCTCCCACCCCGCCGTGGACCGGGTCATCCTGACCGGCGGCTACGAGACCGCCGAACTGTTCCGCACCTTCCGCAAGGACCTGCCGCTGCTGGCCGAGACCAGCGGCAAGAACGCCATCATCGTCACGCCGAGTGCCGATCTTGACCTTGCGGCCAAGGACGTCGCGTACTCCGCCTTCGGCCACGCCGGGCAGAAATGCTCCGCGGCCTCCCTGGTGATCCTCGTGGGATCAGTGGCCAAGTCAAAGCGCTTCCACAACCAGCTGATCGATGCCGTCACCTCACTCAAGGTGGGCTACCCAGAGGATCCGACCAGCCAGATGGGCCCGATCATCGAGCCCGCCAGCGGCAAGCTGCTCAACGCCCTCACCACCCTCGGCGAAGGCGAAAACTGGGCCGTGGAGCCGCAGCAGCTCGATGGTACCGGCAGGCTGTGGAGCCCGGGTATCCGCTATGGCGTCCGCCGCGGATCCTACTTCCACCTCACCGAATTCTTCGGCCCCGTGCTGGGCGTTATGACCGCGGACACGCTGGAGGACGCCATCGCCATCCAGAACCAGATCGACTACGGTCTCACCTCGGGCCTGCACTCGCTGGACACCGAGGAACTGGGGATCTGGCTGGACACCGTCCAGGCCGGCAACCTCTACGTCAACCGCGGCATCACCGGGGCCATCGTGCAGCGCCAGCCCTTCGGGGGCTGGAAGAAATCCGCCGTCGGCGCCGGCACCAAGGCCGGCGGACCCAACTACCTCGTCGGCCTCGGCGGATGGACCAGTAAAGCCAGCACCGCAGCAGCCGCGGGCACCCTCGGGGCGGCGGCACCCGCGCACCCCGGCGTCCGCCGGATCGAGGCTGCCGCCAAGGACTTCCTGCCCGCCGAGGAACTGCAGATGCTGCACCGGGCCCTGGCCTCCGACGCCCTTGCCTGGGCTGAGGAGTTCGGCACAGCGAAGGACGTCTCCGGCTTGAGCGCCGAACGCAACATCTTCCGCTACCGCCCGCTGCCGGTCACCATCCGACTCTCCGACGGCGAACCCCTCGGTGCGCTCGTCCGGACCGTGGCGGCCGGTGTCCTGGCCGGCTCCGCCCTGACGGTGACCGCCGCCGTCGAACTGCCCGCCCGGCTGCGCGCCGTCCTGTCCGGTCTCGGCGTGGCCGTCTCGGTGGAGAGCGACGCCGGGTGGCTGGCCGCGGCCGGCACGCTCGCCGGCGGACGGATCCGGATCCTCGGCGGGGATCCTAAAGCACTCGCGGCGGCCACAGGCGGGCGCCCGGACCTGGCGATGTACTTCCACCCGGTGACCGAAGCCGGCCGCGTCGAGTTGTTGCCGTTCCTGCACGAGCAGGCCATCAGCATCACGGCGCACCGCTTCGGCACACCCAACCACATCTCGGACGGCCTCATCTAGCAGGCTTCCGCTCCGGAAGAGGCACAACAAACGAGCCGGGCGGCCGCCCTCCAATGATGGCCGCCCGGCTCATCCGGTTAATTGGTTCGAGGGACTGGTTGGTTTCGGGACTCAGCCGAAGTACCAGCCGGGCGGCACCCAGGACGCGGGGACGGCGTGCGCGGCGAAGTCGTCGCAGCCGGAGCAGAAGTAGGTGACTTCGCCCAGTTTGTTGACGGAGCCGTCGCTGTGATGGGTGGCCGGTACGAAAGTCTCTAGGTAGACGAACTCGTCGGTTCCGCAGCGTTCGCAGTATGGGCTGCCGACGAACCCTGCTGCCACCAGCGTGGCGGGATGCGGATCCCGGCGTCCTTGGACAGTGTGCTGCGCGGCGGAGCCGCGGTTCACCATGGGAGCCGGCGGGCGCACCGCCTGCAGCGAATGGACTGCCGGTGCTGTGGGAATCTGTGGTCGGTTTGTGGCTGGCGTCATTGTCGGCCTATCCCGAACGCTTTTGTGCCGCCCCCAAAGGCAGAAGCACAGGACAGCGTTCGTTTCTATGAATCGTTGTCATTAGCCTCTGCTTGACCTTCAACACTTTCAGGATATGTCACGGATCACCGGCGATCAATGGCGCCGCGTAAGTACATCGTCCAAGTAGGTACACCACGCGTGCACGTACTCATCACGTTGCAGGCAGCGGCGCCGCAGGCTCAGCCGGAGCGTTTCAGGGTGCGGCCCATGATCGCCTGGGTGAGGGCCTCGATCACCTCTGTGTTGGCCAGCGGATTGCGGATCAGTGTGAAGTCCACATCGCCCACCGGCGGGAGATCGAAGCGCCGGGTGATGATCAGCAGGTCCTCCGGGACCAGCGAGGACGGCATCACCGCAACACCGATGCCCGCCCGCACGGCGGCCAGCACGCCGCTGATCTGCCGGGTGGTGCAGGTGATGCGCCAGGTCCGGCCGGTGGCTTCGAGCGCGTCGATGGCGAGCTTCCGGCTCAGGCTGGGGGACGGGTAGGCGATCAGGGGCACGGTCTCGGCCGGATCCAGGACGGTCTGCTCCAGGCCCACCCAGGCGAAGGAGTCCTGCTGGACCACGGTGCCGTCCTTGGCCCCGGCCACCCATTTGACGAAGACGAGGTCCAACTGCCCGGCGTTGAGGCGCTTGTACAGCTGGTCGCTTTGGCCCACTGTCAGTTCTAGGTTGATCTGGGGGTAGACCTGGCGGAACTCCCGCAGGATCCGGGGGAGTCCCGTGATGGCCAGGTCGTCGGCGGTGCCGAACCGGAGCCGTCCGCGCATGGCTGATCCGGAGAAGTAGCGGGAGGCGGAATCGTGCGCGGACAGGATGCTGCGGGCGAATCCGGCCATGGCGTCACCGTTGTCGGTCAGGCGCACATCGCGGGTGTCGCGGGCAACCAGGACCCGCTTCGCGGCCGTCTCCAGCTTGCGGACATGCTGGCTGACAGTGGGCTGCGCGAGGCCCAGCCGTTCGGCGGCCTTGGTGAAACTCAGAGTTTCGGCGACGGCCAGGAAAGAGCGGAGCTGGGCGGGTTCAAACATGCGGACTCCTGACCGGCGGCACGCGCGTGCCGTATTGCGTTTTGTAATGCTAGTTATGCGGAGAATAAGCTTCCATAATCTATCCGGGCCAGCTTAGCGTTGAGTACTCCCCGCACACCCGCTCGCTTGAGGACTTTCCGTGGCACCCCCTCCGCCGTCACAGGCACATGTCGCTTCGCTGCCTGATACCAACACCGCCCCGATCGCCGTCGTTCATGAGCGCCTGCCGTGGCGCCACACCTTCATCTCGCTGAAGGTCCGCAATTTCCGCATCTTCGCAATCGGCCATTTCGTCGCTGTCATCGCCCTGTGGATGCAGCGGATCGCCCAGGACTGGCTGGTGCTTCAGCTCTCCGGTTCGGTCACCGCCGTCGGCGTCACCGTGGCGCTGCAGTTCCTGCCCTCACTGTTCCTCGGTCCCTGGGCGGGGATGATGGCGGACCGCTTCGCGAAGCGGAAGATCATGATGCTCTGCCAGTCGGTGGCCGCGGTGCTCGCGGCGATCCTCGCAGTGCTGGCCCTGACCCAACGGATCGAAGTCTGGCACGTCTACGCCATCGCCCTGTCGCTGGGCCTGGTCACGGTGCTGGACCAGCCGGCGCGGCAGGTCTTCGTCAATGAACTGGTGGGGCCGGCCTACCTGCGGAATGCCATCAGTGTGAACTCCACGATCTTCCAGCTGGGCGGCCTGATCGGCCCGGCGGTCGCCGGGTTGCTGCTCACCGCAGTGGGGGCGGGCTGGGCCTTTGCCGGTAACGCCGTGGCCTGCTGCTTCACCGTGGCCATGTTGCTCACGCTGCGGAAGGACCAGCTGTTCATCAGCACCCCGGCGGCCAAGCGCAAAGGCATGCTGAAGGAGGGGCTCAACTACGCGCTGAGCAAGCCCACAATCTACTGGCCCTGGCTGATGGCAGGGTTCATCGCCGTGTTCGCGATGAGCCTGCCGGTGCTGCTGGCCGCGTTCGCGGATCAGGTGTACGACGTCGGCGCCGGCGGCTACGGACTGCTGAACGCGCTGGTGGCACTGGGAGCGCTGGCCGGGGCGATCACCTCGGCGCGGCGGCGTGAGCTGCGGCTGCGTTCGGTGATGCTGGGGGCCGGCATGTACGGGCTCATGCTCTGCCTCGCGTCGCTGGCGCCGTCCATGCTGTGGTTCGGGGCAGCGATGGTCCTGGCCGGGTTCTGGTGCCTGATGTTCCTGACCGCGGCCAACCAGCTGGTCCAGATCAGCTCCAACATGGCCATCCGCGGACGCGTGATGAGCCTGTACATCATGGTGCTGATCGGCGGCCAGGCGATCGGCGGCCCGATGATCGGCTGGCTGGCCGAGCACGTCAGCCCGCACACCGCCATCCTGGTCTCCGGCGGGGTGCCGGCGCTCGCCGCGGCCGCTGTCGCCGTCGTACTGGCGCGCCGGGATCAGCTGATGCTCAAGGTGGACCTGAGGGACCGGCGCCGGCTCGTCACGATCGTCCGGAAGCGGGCCGGCCAAGGGCGCGGGCAGCACCCGGGCGGGCAGACAGCCGCCATCCCCCAGGTCCCGGGCGCGGCCTAAACGCCCGGGCTCCTGCGCGCCACGAGCCCGGGCACCTTATGTGATTGGGGCCCCCGGCGCTCAGGCCCCCAGCGGCAGGTGGGGGTAGTCCGGCTCGCGCTGCTGGAACTGCAGCACATCCGGGTTGAGGACCACGCCGTCGCGGATTTCGATTGCGCGGCGGATCGTCTCGTTCCCGGTCCAGGCCCCGGGGCCGGACATTACGGTTTCCAGGAACGGCAGCAGCGCCTCGCTGATCTCCCAGCTGGCGGAGTTCCAGAGGTAGGACGGGCTGTGGTCCACCGCGTAGTAGTCGATGTGGTCGCCTACCGTGAACATGGGCTCGGCAAAGGTGGTGCTCGTCGCCCAGCTGAAGCCCATACCCTCGTCGCAGGACACGTCCACAATCAGACTGCCGGGCCGGAACGCGTCGAGGTCCTCCGTGCGCAGGTACGTCAGCGGCGCGTTGGGGTCCTGCAGCGTGCAATTGACCACAATGTCGCTTTCGGCAAGGAACGGGGCCAGCGGCACACGCCCGCGCTCAGTGATGACCTGGCTGAGGTATGGCGCCGTGTCATCGTGATCGAACTGCGCGATCCGCACCGAGTGGATCGGCGAGCCCACCGCGGCGACGCCGCGGCTGGTCAGCACCTGGACGTCGTGGACGCCGTGGGCGTTCAGGGCCGTGACCGCGCCGCGCGCCGTTGCCCCGAAACCAATGACGACGGCGCTCAGCCGGCGGCCGTAGTCCCCGGTGCACCCCGCGAGGGCCAGGGCATGCAGCACGGAGCAGTAGCCGGCCATCTCATTGTTCTTGTGGAACACGTGCAGCCCGTAGCCGCCGTCGCTGGCCCAGTGGTTCATGGCCTCGAACGCGATCAGTGTGAGTTTCTTGTCGATCGCGAGCTGGGTGATGGCCCGGTCCTGGACGCAGTGCGGCCAGCCCCACAGGATCTGCCCGTCACGGAGTTCGGCCAGGTCTTCGGGCTGCGGCTTGGGCAGGAGGACGACGTCGGCCTCCGCCAGGAGCTGCGCGCGCGGGACGACGCGCCCCACGAGTGGTGCAAGATGGGTGTCCGAAACCCCGAAACGCTCGCCGTAGCCCTCCTCGAGGATCAGCTGCTGCCGGAGTTCGGGTGCGATCCGGTCCAGATGGAGGGGATGGATCGGCAGGCGCTGCTCGTGAGGCTTTCGCGTGCTGGCAAGGACTCCGAGGGTGAGATGGCCCAAGCTGCCGCTCACTTCTTTTTGGGGCTAGTCGGCTTGGCGCCGGTGGCTTTGTCCATGGAGCTGGGCGGTGCCGCAACGGACTTTTTGTCGGCCCGCTTTTCCTTGATGGACTTGCCGGATTTCTTGGATGCTGCCTGCCGGGGGGATTTGTCAGCCATGATCGCTCCTGTAGCGGAACCGAAGAGGTTCCTGACTTCGAACCATACAGGTAACGGCCTAACGGCCCCCGGGCGTGGTGGCCAGGGTTTTAGGCCGTGTATGCGCGGCGGATTGGAGCGGCTGACGGGAATCGAACCCGCGTATCAAGCTTGGGAAGCTAGCGCTCTACCATTGAGCTACAGCCGCAGTGGGACTGTCCAAATTGCTGGACCCGGTGCCCGGTAAACACCGAGATTTACCTTACCCCAGCCGGGGCACTTCTCTGAACAAGTCACGCCGGCGGGAGCGTGCTGATCGATCGCCCGGCGTCGTCACGCCAGCCCGTACGGCCCGGGACGTCGCCGATGCCTCACCGGGGAACAACGGAGTCCTTTCCGGGCGCGCACTCCGGACCCTCGACTGGTTCTTTGACTGAATCCTCGAGTGGATGGTCGAGTGGCGCAAGAGCGCCCGAGTGGACCAAATATCGGGACATGCACATGACTTCAATACGTAGTCAAGTCTCGGATGCGCGTAACCGCCCCAAGTAGTGATCGAATCCTGCGGGACTGGGCAAGTGGTCGACCAAAGCAAAAAGGGGTAGCTCACACTCGTGTCCATGCCGGGGCCATCCAATTTACTAAGGGGACCGAAGTCGACTGAGTCAAGGGAAGGTCTCCCCCCCATGAATGTCCAGCAATTGCGGGCGGTCCATCCGTCTTTGTTGCCAACGGGTGGGCTCCGGCGCCGAGGCACGCGTCAACAGGCGCTTCCGGGTTGGATGTCATGACCGCTCGAATCGGTTACGCAGCCGGAGCCTTTGATCTGTTTCACGTCGGCCATCTGAATTTGCTCCGGCGCGCCAAAGCAGAATGTGATTACTTGATCGCCGGTGTTTTTGCGGATGAGCTCCTGGTGGCGACCAGGGGCCGGGCTCCCGTCATTCCACTGCCGGAACGCCTGGAAATCGTCAGGCATGTCCGGTACGTAGACGAGGCAATTGCCGAGTCTCTTCCCCGCAAGATCGACGCTTGGCACGCCGCACCCTTCGACATTCTTTTTAAGGGTGGTGACCGGAGAGGGACGCCCAAGGGCCTCGCACTGGAACAAGAGTTCTCGGCCGTGGGCGTCAAAGTCGTTTATTTTCCCTACACAGTCCATACCTCCAGCACCGCTTTGAGCCGGACCCTGGAGCTGCTGAATTCAGAATCCGGGGAGTTGGTGTCCGTTCAAAGTCTTCACTGAGTGAATCGTCCCGTCCTGCCGGTCCTTCCGGTAAAGCAAGGTCTCAATGCGGTCTCTTTAGAAGTAAATATGCCTGGGGGTAAAAAGTGAACGAAAGAATACCTGGTGCCGTTTTGCGTATTGCCTTGATCGGCAAACGCGGGGCACCCGCACCGTTCGGCGGTTTTCAAACCTGCGTGCATCTGCCCGCTCTTCGCCGGCGCCCGCTCGAAACATCGGGCCGCACCGGACGCTCGGTGGCTCATCCGCTGGCTCGCCGGGCTGCCGCCACGATTGTTTTCACTGCAGCCAAGGCGCCCCCGCAGCCCAAGCCGCGTGGCGTCGTGAGCATCGGCCTGGCGCAGTCCGGGTTTTCTTCTCACGGTTTCATGGAGGCCTCAATGCATCAAAAGCAACAGTTCTTTGGTCTTAGTTCACGGGTTGGCTCTTCGGGGGGCTGCGCGATGACCCGGAAGGCCCTGGCCTCCGTCATCGGTGCCGCCTTGACCATCGCCCTCTTGTCGGGCTGCACCTCACCATCCGCCGCCGGCACGGACCAATCCAAATCCATTTCCTACGGCAGCGAGACCGGCCTTCCGGACGATCCAAAGCCCACCGCGGAGGGAACCGAATCCGCACCCCCGGGCGGCCCGGCGTTCGTGGACGATTCCACCGGGGCGCCGGTGGTAACGAGGGACAATGAGAAACCCGCTGCGGACAAAGCCGATGCAGTTGCCGGCAATTTCCACTCCACACCGGCCAAGTACAGCGATGGAGTCGCCGTCTCGGTGGGCGATCTGCGCAGCGGTGTAGTCACTGCCACGGGTGCCGGTTCGATTTCCGGCGCTCCATTCGTGTCCATGAACCTCGAAATTGACAATGGCTCCGGCACGGACCTGGAAGTATCGAACGTCGTGGTCACTCTGCGGTACGGGGAGAGCAAGGCCGCGGCGGCCCCGCTGTACGACGGTGTCACTGCGCTCGATTTCGCGGGCACCATCAAAGCCGGCGAACGCCAAGTGCGGGCGTATGCATTCCTGGTCCCGGAAGGCACGGATGGAGGCACCATCTTTGTGGACATCGACGGCGCCCACATTCCGGCCGTCCTCAGCGGGAAGCTGCCCAGCTAATGTCCAGCCGTTCGCAAGGGAAAAAGTCACCTGCCGCAGTGGTGAGCCGCAGCGCTCTCGGCGGTATCGCGGCACAGGGAAGCCAGGCACTGGCGAGCTTTGCCCTGCAGCTGGTCGCGGCCATGACACTGGGCCTCGACGGACTGGGACAGTTTGCCATCCTGTACGGGGTAATTCTTCTGGTGACAGCAATCGTCAGCGGCTTCGTGGGTGACACCCTGACGGTGCTCGACCGCCGGAATCCCTCAGTCCGGTTCACCCTTCAGCTCTGGTGCCTCGGTCTCAGTGTGGGAGCAGGGCTGTGCGGTGCCGCGGTGGCCCTTGCAACCGGGTTTCTGGCGCCACCCGGTGCGTTGATCTTCGGCGGAGCCATCACCTTCTTCGCCCTGGAGGACACGGTAAGACGGCTGCTGATGGCGGACCTCCTGTTCTGGAAGGTTGTGGTGGTGGATCTGGCCGGGCTGGGGGGCGCCCTGGCCGCGCTTGGTCTGGCAGCAGTTGCCGGACCGCTGAGCCTGGCCACCTGCTTCGCGGCAATAATCTGCGGGCAGCTGGTGGCACTTGCCATCGGCATCCTGATCCTCCCCAAAGATGAGCGTTTCCTAATTCTGCGGGCACAGGCACTGTCGCCGGCCGTGGCCAGGTTTGGGATCTGGAGGTCGCTGCAGCAGGCGGTTCGGCCCGCCCTGCTCACAGCCGTGCGGGTAGCTGTCACACTCATGGCCGGATTGGCCGCCACCGGCCAGTTGGAAGTCGCCCGGATCTACGTCGCACCCATCATGCTGATCGTCAGTGGGGCATCCTCGTACCTCTTTGCGGCTTTCGCGCGGGAGAAGGGCGTCCCCATCAAACAAATGCTGCGGGCGGCTGACCGGGGGGTGGCTGCGCTGACCCTTGTCGCTCTGGGTTCGGGAATCATCGCGATGGTGTTGCTGCCCGCGGTTGGTCAACTGGTGGGGGGACAGAAACCCGACGTCATAGCGGTTCTTGGCTGGATCGTCTATGCCACTTCAGTCGCCGCGGTGACGCCCTACGGCGCCCTTGCCGCAGTGCGGGGAAAACAGGCCGGCGTCCTTGGCATACGGCTGACAGATTCTGCTGTTTCGCTCTTACTGGTCGGCACTTTCGTCACTCTCACAGGGGGCTTCATCCTGGCGCCGGTGCTAATGGCGATTGGTTCCTTGCTTGGCGGGCCCCTGATACGGCGGCGGCTAATCCGTCCACTGTTGAGGTCCGAAGTTCAGCCCATTGCAGTTCATCTAGGATCCATGGTCTCGAAGGTTGGCACATCGTGAATAGCACCAGCAATCCGTCACGTCATCATCTGTCCAGGGGGGCATCCGTCATGAAAGCACGCGCAGGCAATTTTGGACGCTCCATCCGCTGTGTCGCGGCGGCCGCCGTCGTCGCCGTCGTTGCCGCCGCCTTCAGCGGAGGGGCGGCAAGTGCTGCCGACCCCCCACCGACACCACTTCCACAGACTGTGAGCGGCGATGTGCTGCCCACACCACAGATCAATGGCGTGGTGTGGAAGACGGCCGTCGTCGGCAACACCGCCTATGCGGTTGGCAGCTTCACCAAGGCCCGGCCTTCCGGCTCGGCAGCGGGCAGCAACGAAGTTATCCGCAACAATGCCATGGCTTTCAACGTTGCCACCGGGGCCATCCTGCCGTGGAATCCAAACCTCAACGCCCAGGCGCGGAGCGTGCGGCTTTCGCCGGATTCAACAAAGCTCTACCTGGGCGGGGATTTCACTGCCGTATCAGGCGCCGCCCGGGCAAAAGTTGCTGCCTTCGATGTGGCCAGCGGAGCCCTGGACCCCAATTTCAAGCCGGTTGTCAACGGCCCGGTGCGCGACCTTACTGTCACCAACTCGGCCGTGTTCGTGGGTGGCTCCTTTGGCAATGCCGGAGCAGCGGTGCGGCGGAACCTCGCGTCGTTCACCCGTGCCACGGGGGCAATCTTGCCGTGGAGTCCGACTACTGACGACATGGTCGAGACCCTGGTGGCGGCCCCCGATGGGAGCAGGATCGTCATCGGCGGTCGCTTCCAACAGCTCGACGGCGCGCCTATTGTCGGGATAGGAGCGGTGGACGGGGCCTCGGGTGCCTTGCAGCCGTGGACAAGCCGGCCCATTCCGACAAGGCAGGGTGCCCAAAGATCATGGGTCACGGATCTAAGCCTCGTTGGCGGCGTTGTATATGCAAGTGCCAACGGCGAAGGCGGACACTGGTTCGACGGGCGGTTCGCCGCAAATTTTGACACCGGAGATCTGGTTTGGCTGGCCAACTGCTACGGCGCGTCATATGGCGTCTCCGTGATGGACCAGGTGGTGTACTCCGTGAATCACGCGCATGACTGCATCTCGGTGGGCACCTTTGGCGATCACAATCCGCAAATCTGGAAGCGGGCCCTGGCCGAAACAACGTTTGCCACAGGAACCGACCAAGGACCGCCCGGCTCAAACATGAATTACGCTTACCAGCCCGTTCCGACGCAGCTGCCGTGGTACCCGGAGGTCAACACGGGCAATTACACGGGCAGCTTCCAGGGCGGATGGGCGCTGGCGAACAACGGAACCTATCTCGTGATGGGCGGGGAATTCACCACCGTCAACGGAAGGGCACAGCAGGGGCTGGCGACGTTTGCGAAGCGGTCAGTGGCTCCCAACAAGGTTGCACCGGCCTACAGCCCCATGAAGCCAGGCGTTCTCTCACTGAATTCGGGGACAGCACGCGTCGCCTGGACCGGCACCTCGGACATCGATGACGGCACGCTCACCTATGAAGTCCTGCGGGACAACGGCACGACGCCGATATTTAGTATCGATGCCAAGTCGCCATGGTGGGCCTTGCCGCAGCTGGGGTTCACGGATACCGGAATGGTCCCCGGCTCGAGCCATACCTACCGTGTTCGGGTAAAGGATCCATCGGGAAACAACTACACGGGCAGCCGGTCGGATGCGGTCGTTATCTCCTCCGCCACGCCCGGCGCCTACGCGCAGAGGATTATTGCTGACGGGGCTGTGAACTACTGGCCCCTCAACGAGCCGGGCGGTTCCGTGCTTTTCGACAACGCCTCGTTTGCGGATGCCGACGCCGGATTCGGAGTCACCCGTGGCGCCAGCGGCGCCATACCCAACGATGCCGCGTCGGCTTTCGACGGCTCCGGCGCCGGATTCGCTGCCACCCGGGGTGCCATCCCCGGGCCGGATACGTTCACGGCAGAGGCATGGTTCAAGACCACCAGCACCAGCGGCGGAAAGATTCTCGGATTCGGGGCCTCAGCGACGGGAAATTCAGGCGGCTACGACCGCCACATCTATATGGACAATGACGGGCGCATCTGGTTCGGTGTCTATCCGGGAGGCGTGCAGACGCTGAGCACCGGCAACACCTACAACGATGGCCAGTGGCATCAGGTGACAGCCAGCCTGGGTGCCGACGGCATGCGCCTCTTCATCGACGGCGTACCTGCGGGCCAGCGAAGTGACGTCACATCCGGCCAGGGGTACAGCGGATACTGGCGCATCGGCGGGGACAACATCGGAGGATGGCCCAACCAGCCGGCCAGCAACTACTTTGCAGGGGCCATCGACGACGTCGCCATTTACCCGACCGTGCTCACCCGGCAGACAGTCCTCGCGCACTACACCGCGAGTGGCCGTGAATCCAGCCTCCCGCCGGCACCGGCGGATCCTTACGGCATCGCCGTCACTTCCGATCAGCCAGATCTCTACTGGCGCCTGGACGAATCCGCAGGAACCGTAGCGGTGGATTCTACCCAGTCGCAGAACAATGGTGGCTATCAGGGGGGCATCGCCAAGGGAGCAACCGGAGTGGTCCCGGGCTACAGCGGCACGGCCGCCGCTTTTGACGGCCAGGACGGCGTCATTGCCAGCCAAAACTCGGTCACCAATCCGACGACCTATTCGCTCGAGTCGTGGTTCAAGACCACAACAACCAGGGGCGGCAAAATCATCGGATTCGGCAACAGCAATACCGGCCTGTCGGGGAATTATGACCGTCATGTCTACATGCAGGATGACGGCACACTCGCTTTCGGCGTTTGGACCGGTCAGCCGAACCTGATTGTCAGCCCGGTCGCCTACAACGACGGCCGGTGGCACCACATGGTCGCCGAGCAGTCATCGGACGGCATGAAACTCTACGTCGATGGTGGCGTCGTCGGAACCAACCCGCAGACGCAGGCCCAGGATTACAGCGGCTATTGGCGGATCGGCGGCGATACCACGTGGAATTCCTCCAGTCCGTACTTCGACGGCATTCTCGATGAGGTGGCGGTCTACTCCAGGACAATGACCGCCGACCGCATCGCCGCGCATTACAATCTCGCGGCTCCGGCGAATACCTTGCCCGTCGCCGACTTCACCTCGAGCGGCAGCAACCTGGACCTGGCCCTGGATGCTGGTAGTTCAAGTGATCCCGATGGTCAGATCGTTGACTATGCATGGGATTTCGGGGACGGCCAGCTTGGCTCCGGAGCCTCGGCAAACCACCGCTACGCGGCAGCTTCAACCTACGCCGTGAAGCTGACGGTCACCGATAACCGCGGGGGGACGTCCACGGTTTCGAAGGACGTGGTCATCACTGAACCGCCCAACCAGGTGCCAACAGCTGATTTCACCACCGCCGTTTCGAACCTCAAAGTCGCTGTGGATGCATCGGCGTCTCTTGACCCGGACGGATCATTGGTGGCCTACGCCTGGGACTTCGGCGACGGGCACACGGCAACAGGTGTGAGCGCGGAGTACACCTATCTGAATGCCGGGAAATACACGGTGAGCCTGACCGTCACGGACAATCGCGGCGGCACCAGCACGACCAGCCGGGAAGCAACAGCCGTCGAGCCGCCGAACGCCTTGCCCACCGCCTCCTTCGCGCCGGTCACGCAGGGACTCGACGGATCCTTCGATGCCACGGCTTCGGGGGACACCGACGGGCAGATAGTCGGCTACAGCTGGGACTTCGGCGACGGCTCAACCGGAACCGGGGCGACGGCGTTTCACTCGTACGCGTCGGCCGGCACCTACAGCGTGGCACTGACGGTGACTGACGATCGCGGCGGGCAGGCCGGGATGGTCCGCGATGTCACCGTTGCGCCCACACCAAACAGGGCACCGACGGCGGCCTATGCTTTCACTGTCGCCGGTCTCGGGGTCGCCTTCGACGGATCGGAATCGTCGGACCCGGATGGGGCCGTGGCCTCCTATGCGTGGGACTTCGGAGACGGTTCAGCGGCTGCTGTAGCTGCCCCGGCTCACAACTACGCTGCAGCCGGTACGTACAACGCCACCCTGACGGTCACGGATGACAAGGGCGCCCGGGATGCGATGACACATGCGGTAACAGTCGCCGCTGCTCCGCCGCCGAATGCGGCGCCAGTGGCGTCGTTCACCACCCGTATCACCGGGCTGAGCGGACAATTTGACGGCTCCGCCTCAGCAGACTCCGATGGCACGATTGCCAGCTATGCCTGGGATTTCGGCGACGGTGCGACTGCCACCGGAGCCACGGCGAACCACAACTATGTCAGCGCGGCCGAGTACTCGGTCACCTTGACCGTCAGCGACGACCAGGGTGCCACGAGTATTGTCGTTCACGCCGTTACCGCTACGGCGCCGGCCAATGCTGTCCCGGTCGCCGCCTTCACCTCCCAGACGCAGAATCTGAAAGTCGGCTTTGACGGGTCGGGTTCCAGCGACTCCGACGGGACTATCAGCACCTACGAGTGGGCCTTCGGTGACGGCACCACCGGGACGGGGGGCGTTGTGGACCACAGCTACGCCACCGCCGGTGACTACGACGTGGTCCTGACGGTGACCGACAACTCCGGTGCGACCAACTCGGTGGCCCGCCGCGTTACGGCCGCCGCGGCACCGAATAATCCGCCGGTTGCCGCCTTGACCAGCTCGGCGACCGGACTTCAGGTCTCCTTCGACGGCTCCACCTCGGCGGATACCGACGGTGAGGTAACCAGTTACGCATGGGACTTCGGTGACGGGGCAACCGGTACCGGAGCGGTGGCTTCGCACCGGTACGGAAAACCCGGAACGTTTGGGGTCATTCTGACGGCCACCGACGACAAGGGGGCGAGTTCACAGACTACGGTTCAACTTGCCGTGACGCAGAGGACTTTCTCGCAAGACACCTTTTCCCGGATTATTTCCGCTGACTTCGGATCCGCCGATGTGGGGGGTGCCTGGACGAGTACCGCTAGTTCCAGCAACTTCTCGGTCAGCAACGGAAACGGAAACATCCGGATGGCTGCGCCGGGGTCCGGGCCATCCATCCACCAGAGATCCACCCTCCAAACCGATACGGAGATCCGTGCGTCTGCCCGAGTCGACCGGGCTCCGACCGGCGGTGGGATCAACTTGTCCGTCATCGGCCGCAGCATCGGGGGCCAAGGTGACTACCGGGCGAAGGTAAACCTGCTGGCCAACGGCGGAGTAACCCTCGGAATCTTCCGCGTCAACACCGCCGGCGTTGGCACAATGGTCGCCGCAGAGTCAGTGGTTCCCGGGCTGAGCTATCAAGTAGGGGACGTCCTGAACCTGCGCATGCAGGTCACCGGGACATTCCCCACATCGGTCAAGGCAATGGTGTGGAAAGCAGGGACCAACGAGCCGGCAGCCTGGCTGAAGATGGGCACTGATTCCACCGCCGGGCTGCAGGGACCGGGTTCCGTCGGAGTGTTCTCCTACCTCTCCGGCTCGGCAACGGGCTCGCCTGTAATTGCATCCTGGGACAACTGGTGGGCCGGGGAGAGCGCCGCTCAATAGTCCGCTCCACTGGCAGGAGCCCCGGCCGGGCCAACGAGCCCGGCCGGGGCTTCTGCCGGGCTCGTGCCTCCCACAGCGTTTCCCCCGACGTCGCCTTGCGGCTCTGGTCCATGTCATGAAAATGACTCCGAACCAGGTGATTGCGGTAAGTGCGGGCTGCATATTGTTCGGTTTCAGCCACTTCAAGTATTCAGTGCGCGGGCGGCGGGCACCGCCCGCTGGGCGAGTTCGGAGGCCACCGATGGGCAGTATTTTATGACCCCTCACAGTTTTTTCTCGTCAACCGCGAATTTGGATGCGATGCTATGTACGACCAATCCCAACGGGACGTGAACTGCGATCGGAACAACGTTATGGACCTCTCCGACTATTTGAAGGCTTTCCGGGAACGCTGGCTGCTGATCCTGGTGTGCACGATAGTGGGAGGCGGATTGGCGGGCATCCTCACCGAGCGCATCCCGCCCACATACACCGGCGAATCCACGCTTTTCCTTAAAGTCGAGTCGACGGCCGGTTCCCTGTACGAGCGATCCCAGTTTGGTCTCCAGCGGGTCAAATCGTATCCCAGCGTCGTTCAGAGCCCCGACGTCCTGGTCCCCGTCATTGCTGAACTGAAGCTCGATATCACCCTGGCGGACCTCCAGTCACGAGTGTCCGCAACGAACCCCACGAACACGTTCTTTCTCAAGGTGCAGGTTGAGGACAGCTCGCCAGAGCGCGCGGCGGCCATCGCGAATGCCGTGTCCAAGAACCTGGCCTCTGCAGTAGCAATTCTGGAAACGTCCAAGGGCGAATCCACCTCCGCCGTTTCTCTGGTGCAGACCGTTCCAGCGTCTCCGCCCTCCGGCAAGACCTCCCCGAGTTTGATGCTGAACGGAGTCCTGGGCTTGTTAATCGGTCTCGCGCTGGGGCTGGCAGCCGCCGTCTCCCGGAAGCGGTTTGGCCGGCGGGTCCGCACGGCAGAAGATGTGCGGACCGCCACTGATCTGCCCCTCCTGGGTTCACTGGGTCGAGGCCCGATCCGGAAAACCTTCTGGCGCTACCGAAAGGCTCCTGTTGACAGTGAGGGGACGGCGAACAAGGAGCTGCGCAACAATCTCCAGCTGGTCGCTGGCGGACGGTTGCCTAATATGTTGGTGCTCGCCACGGGCTCGGCCGGGTACAACGACGCGGATTTGCGCCACGAGCTGGCAGCGTCCCTGGCTCACACGGGACGACTCGTCTGCCTGGTTGAAGCAGACTTCCCGACCGGTTCCGGCCAGGATGGCGACGAAGGACCGGACATCCGCGGCGTCGCAGATGTCCTCAGCGGGAACTGCGACATGGCCGAGGCCCTGGTGGCAAGTGCAGATGGGCTCTATCAGGTCCTGCCGGCCGGTTCCAGGACCTCGGCGCCAAGCGAGTTTCTCGCGCAGAAGCGCTTTCCGGCTGTTGCCAAGAAACTCAGGGACGATTTCGACGTGGTTCTTGCCCAAGCGAGTCGGACTTCACAACCGATCAACCTCGCCATGATGGCGTCGTCCGCAGATGGTGTTGTCTTGGTGGTCGAACATGCGAAGACGCGCAAACGTGACCTGGCACGATTGCTCGCTGAAGTGAAGGCCTGCGGGCTGCGACCGCTCGGAGTGGTCATGACTTCCGTGCCTACTGCTCGGCGTGTTCCGGTGTCCGGCGGCTGGCGTTCGGGCGATTTTCGGGATGCGGATCTGCAGTTGGAGCTGCAAAGAGTCCACGAGTACCGCTGATGGCGCCGCTGCACCGCGGTCCCGTTCTTCGGCGGGCAGTGGCACCCTACATTGTATGGCTGCTGATACTGGCCAGTGTGGTGTCATGGCGTAGAGGGGTCTATTTTTCCGGCGAGCTGGATCCCGTGGTGATAGTCAAGGCCGTCATCGGAGTCGCTGCCCTGGCCGCCGCTGCCGGCAGCTTCCATCGCGGCAGGGGCAGGCTGCAGATCGGAGTGCGGACGCTGGCGCTCCTTGTGCTGTATCTCGCCATCGCGTTTCTCGGCGCATTAGCCGACGGCAACCCTGCGGCTTCGGTGGTGCTCTCCATTAGAGTCCTCCTGATTGCCGTCACTGTGGTGCTGCTGGTCGCCACGTACCCTGCGCGGACCCTGTTCCGGTCGCTGCTTGTGGCGATGGCGCTGGTTGGACTGTGTGCTACCGCGTCCGGGCTGGCCTCCGTAGGCGTCGGCGGTCGCATTTACGGTGTATTCCCGCCCCTGAATCCCAACGAGATTTCCCTTCTGTGCGGGCTGCCGGCACTGGGTATCGTGCACCAGTTGACTCTTGGCAACATGAAGAACCGAATCGGGCTTCCGCTCTTGATGGCCCTGTTGGCATCGGTGTGGATGACAGGATCACGGACAGGTCTTTTCGCTTTTTCCGTCGCTGTGGTGCTCATCCTGCTGCACGCACGGCAACTTCGCGTAGGCGCCGGGTTCGCTTTGATTGCCCTGATTCCTGCGGTTTTCTTCATTGTGGCGGGCACGGACCTGGTCACCACGATTCTGGAAAGGGGGGACGATTCCGGTTCAGATCTGTTAACGCTCAACGCCCGCACGATCGCATGGGACACCGTGCTCAATACGCCCTCTGACACATGGCAGCGATGGGTGGGAGCAGGGCTATCAGTGAAACAAGTGGCTGTGGAAGGTCAGTACTGGCAGGATCAAGCGTTGGATAGTAGTTGGATTTCCGCCCTGGCCCAAGCGGGTGTTGTCGGCACGCTGGTGCTCGCGGTCTGGTCGCTGACGACCGTAGCCAGCAGCCTGGCGGCCAGAGATCTACGGTCGCTCACCACTCCAGTACTGGCGTTCATCCTGGTCAGGAGCTTCCTGGAGAACGGTCTGGTGGACTCCAACGTGCCATTTGTCGTCTTCCTGACGGTTTCGCTCCTGGTGGAGCGCGCCGCTACGAGAAGCGATTACGCCAGGCAGGAAACGGAAGAATGTCACTCAAGGTCGCCAAGCACCCAGATGCCGCACCCCCGGGGATTTGCCCAACAAGCCCGCCACAGCTCCCGATAGCGGCTGCGCAACCGATGCGTCCTTGGCAGCTATCTCGGCTGTGGGCTGCCAGCCATTAAGCGCTGGCCGCCCGTCGAGGAATACATGGGACGATTCCTGGCCCGTGCCCGATTTGAAGCCCGCTACGCTCGTGTGCACGGCGGGGTTTCCTGCGCCTCGGGACCAGACAACAGCCCAAGCCGGGCTGCCGGCAGAAGGACGCTGGTAGACATTGCCGTTCGCGGAAATCTTGAGCTGTTCGGCGCTGAATTGATGGGAGTAGTCCTCAACGCAGAGAAGGCAATTCCCGGAGCCGCCGGCCACGATGTTGTTTCGGACAGTGATGTTGGAGGTGATCCAAGTCATAGTCGGATCAGGAAAGGCCTGCCTGGGATCATGGCCGGGCGTCGAGCGGTTACTCGCACGGCGGGTGTCCTGCACGATGTTCAGGTTGCGGCCGTTGCCGCTCAGGGTGTTGTTCCAGACATCCACATTGCTCGTGTCATTGAGCTTAATGCCATTGCCCGAATTCCCTGTGATGACATTGTTGGCGACGACGAACTTCGCCGAGATCTCCATGATTAGACCGTGACCCTTGTTTGCAACCATGTCGTTGTGTGTGACGACGCCGTTGTAGACGGACTCGTCCATCCAGAGACCGGGACCGGAGTTGCGCACAAACAAGCTGTCACTGAATCGCACGCTGCGGGAGCGGGTTACCTTGAAACCTCCGGAGACCGGAGACTGGTTGAACAGTTCTGTATTGTTTCCATAGCTGAGGACGCCTGTGGCCTTGAAGTTGTCGGCCGTGCTGGCGCTGCCGCCCAGCATCCCGTTCCGGGCTAACGTAATGTTCCGGAATGTGATGTTGGCTCCGACTGCGTGAATGCCTGTCCCGGCGTTGTCAATGACGGTGACATTCTCGATCGTGACACCTTCTCTCTCCGCCGTGACAGCACCCATGTCCGGTATGGACGGGGCGAACCGTTGGAACCCGACGCCACGAACGATGCTGCCAGCGCCCTGGACCGTTGCTGCTTTGGAGATGTCGCTGGCGCGCACGCTGTGGCCTGCGGGGTTGGTGCCGAGATACAGTTTTTGAGTTGCATAATCGGCGAAGAACGTTCCTGGCCTAAGCTGACTCAACCCTTGGACCTGCGTGACGGCCCTTCCATCGATCCAGACTTGGTCCGGATGTGCCGCCATCGGATGTGCCCGATTAACAAAGGTCCAGTTGGCCGCCGTCCCGTCCGACGCCCCGCGGGTATAGGTGGGACTGGCGTCAAAACGAGCCGTCCAGCCGGATGCAACCCAGAAATTGCCGCTGGGCGCCCAATTCTGAACTGGTCTGCTGCCGTCGAACCACACGGATTCCTGAGGATACGACTGAATGGTCAGCCTCTTGCTCGCTGGTATCGTCAACCCCTCGTGGTACCGCCCTTGCCGTACGACAATGGTCGCTCCGCTTGCAGCCACGGCAATTGCACGGGCCAAGGTTCTAATTGGATTTCCGAGCGTGCCGGCCGCGGTGTCTGAACCAGCCGGGGATACGAAAAGGGCACCTGCGGTCACAGGGTAAGCCGTCGATCCGACAGGAGCGGAACCCGCCGAGAGGCTGGCGCCGGAAAGATCCATGGAGGGTGCAGGATCGACGGGGGATACAGTCGCGGCTGCCATCGGTTGCGACGCGGGTGCTGCGGCATTCGTTGGCGAGGCAGCCACCATCGGTGCGGCCAAGGCGAGGGCGAAAACTATCGTCGCGAAGCGGAGCTGCCCGGCTGCGACGAGGAAAAAAGTCCGTGATCTAGGGGAAGTCATACGGAGTCCTGAGGTTGGCGACAGTGGGTGGTGAGACCATAATGCGCGAGAACCTCCCCTGAGTGTTACACAATCTTTACCGGCCCGGTAGCGGGAGGGCTTGCGGTGAGTGCCCGGAATGGACCCATGCCGGTGCTTCTCCGCCGTCGGTTCCCTACATCCAAAAATTGACCCTGATCATTATCGCGACCCAACACTATCCACGTCTCGACCACTCCCTCGGGAATCCGCCCGGTAGGGCCCATGAAAATGCCAGCCTGAGCGCGCCAGACTGGATCAGGACCGTCCTAGGCAACTGTGTACCTTTCGGGCATGATGGGTAGGCGAGATGATTGGGTGCATCAAATTCATCGAGGACGCCACCTATTCGGAGATTTCTCGTCCAGAATCAGGGTTAGTCCGGTTCATTGTGTTAGGGAAGGCTGGCATTCATGCGAATCCTCTTTGATGGGCACTGGTGGATCGACGGACCGCCTTCCAACCGGGAAGTGCTCCGGCAAATGGTGCTAACTTGGAGTCGCTTGTTCAGCAACGACGAACTCTTAGTGGCAGTACCTTCGAGACACGTCCTCGCTGCGTCGGCGGAGGTCCCTGGAGGCGTAACAGTAATTCGTTCGCGGATGGCCCCGCAAGGACTCAGCGCCATTCTCGAACTGCCGTTGTTGAAGCTCAGGCACAAAGCCGATGTGATCATTTCCCATAACTTCACCCCTGCGTTCGGGGCCTCGACGGTATTTGTTCACGATTTTCTTTTTTTGACAAATCCCGAATGGTTCACCTTTGCCGAAAACAGGTACTTCAGTCTTATGCCTGTCTCGGCACGGCGGGCCAAAATCATTTTCACCTCGTCCGAAAATGAAGCACAGAGAATCAGGCGTTTCACCCGCAAAAATCAAGCAGTGCTCCCAGTGGGACTGGGTCCGAATACGAGCGTCATAAATGCCGTTCCTCAGCCAGTCCCAGAGCTGAGCAAAGTGCGGGGGTTCATCTTATCGGTGGGCCGGCTAAACATACGGAAGAACTTGGGTATGACTTTGGACGCGGCGCTTGAGTCGGGGCGGTTGTCACCGGAGTATCCGCTAGTTGTTGTAGGTGCGGATTCGGGACGGGGCACAACGTACTCCCCGGCCGTGGCACAGGCGGTCCGGTCCGGAGCCGTCCGTTTCCTCGGATACACCAGCAACGAGGAGCTCGCCTGGCTGTATTCGAACGCGGATTTGTTCGTTTTCCTGTCATTGGACGAAGGATTCGGCATGCCCCTTCTGGAGGCGCTCGCACTGGGTACCCCTGTGTTGGCGAGCGACATACCTGTCTTTAGAGAGATCCTGGGCGATGCAGGAGCACTTGTAAACCCGACGGATGTGACGGCCATCTCAGCGGGAATCCAGGCGGCCATTGACTCCGGGTCGCCACAGGTCAATGCGTCAAAGGTGCTGGATAGGTATTCGTGGACTCTGAGCGTGAACCGGATGCGGGAGGCGGTTCATGACTGGCACATGACCGGCGGGGTCGACTCGTACGACATGGACAGTACCGGCCGGTGATTCGGCGGGCACAACGTCGATCCATGGGTGCCGGATTGCCGTGGGTGGGACGATGCCTTTCGCCGTTCTGCGCAGGAAATACGCGGAGATTGGCCCGGGCAGCCCGGCACGATTGCCGCGTCGCTGGGATCGGCAGCCACGTGCACTTCGTTGCACAACGTTCCGATCGCGCACGAAGTCCATAACTCTTCGGTAAAGGCCCGCCCCGCGACCGCGAAAGGCGGATAGCGCTGTCTATCCTGAAGGAGTTAGCTGCAGTCTCCGGGGAAGCGGGCTACGCCTTCAGCCGTCCGCCGAGCAAGGACTATCGTGGCATTCGCAGAGTACGACGTCGTCATCGCGCGCGACGCCTTGAGCGTGTACAACTTCCTCGTGGACGCCCGGAATCTCCCGCGCTGGCAGGCCGGAATCCGCAGCATCGAGCTGGAATCAGGCGCTGCCGGGTCAAAGGGTGCCGTCTACCGGCAGACCCTCGCCGGCCCGCGCGGCCGCCCGGTCGCCGGCAATTTTGAGATCACCGAAGCCCGGCCGGGGGCGGAAATCCAGTACCGGGTCCTTGTGGGCCGGACACGCCCGCACGGCGGCTACTACCTCAGTACCGAAGGCCAGCGCACGCGAGTCCGCTTCGCCCTGGAGCGCGAGCCGCGCGGGATCCTCGCGTGGCTGAAGTCCCCGTTTCGGCGGCAAATGAAGGCCGAGGTCCGCCAGCTGGAGCGGCTCAAGACGTTACTGGAAGATATGCCGGAAGCGGAATAGTCGCCGCTCCGGGCGGGACCATAAGCGGGACCACAAGCGGGACCACAAGCGGGACCATAAGCGGGACCAGCAGGTGGGAACCGGCAGGCGGGGACCAGCGGACGTTCGGTCCGTAACACCGGCAGCCCCGCCCCTGCCTTGGTGGAGTACGGTCCTTGGTGGAGTACGGTAATTTGAGACTGTGCTGATCTCAGACCGCGACATTCGCAAAGAAATTGACTCCCGCCGGATCGTTTTGGACCCGTTCGACCCTGCCATGGTTCAGCCGTCGTCGGTGGACGTCCGGATCGACAGGTTTTTCCGGCTCTTCGACAACCACAAGTACGCCCACATCGACCCCGCGGAGGAACAGCCCGAGCTGACACGCCTCGTTGAGGTGGGGTCCGGCGAGCCCTTCATCCTGCACCCGGGCGAATTCGTTCTCGGCTCCACCTACGAGGCGGTGACCTTGCCGGACGACATCGCCGCCCGGCTTGAGGGAAAGTCGTCGCTGGGCCGGCTGGGCCTGCTCACGCACTCGACCGCCGGCTTCATCGATCCGGGGTTCTCCGGCCACGTCACCCTGGAGCTCTCCAATATGGCAACGCTGCCGATCAAACTGTGGCCGGGCATGAAAATCGGCCAGCTGTGCTTCTTCCGGCTCACCTCGGCCGCCGAGCACCCTTACGGCTCCGGCGAATACGGCAACCGCTACCAGGGCCAGCGCGGCCCGACGGCGAGCCGCAGCCACCTGAACTTCCACCGCACAGAAATTTAGGCCCCGCGGGGATTCAACGCGGGCGCTGTCCGGCTGTTTAGACCCCGCCGGCCGTACGGGGTTGCGGCGGCCGGGCCGGCCGCAGCCTCGCGACGATTGGTTCCACGTATTTTGCCGCGAGCGGACCCGTGATGGCCATGATCAGCACATAGGCCGTGGCGAGCGCCGCGAGCTGCTGCGGGACCACGCCGGAAGCCACGGCCAGGCCCGCAATGACGATCGAGAACTCGCCGCGGGCGATCAGTGCCGCGCCGGCACGGAAACGGCCGGGCACACCGATCCCTGCCCGCTTCGCCGCCCAGATCCCGGTGATCATCTTGGTCGACGCGGTCACCAGGGCCAGCAGGAGCGCCCAGCCGAGGACCGGCGGGATGGTTGCGGGATCGGTGTTGAGGCCAAACACCACGAAGAATATGGCCGCGAACAGATCCCGCAGCGGTTCGAGGATCCGCGTCGCGTTGTGGGCCGTGGCGCCCGAAATGGCAATCCCGAGCATAAAGGCGCCGACGGCGGCGGAGACCTGCATGGCGGCGGCGAGCCCGGCGACGAGCAGCGCTGCGCCCAACAGGTTGAGCAGGAACACCTCGGAGTTCTCGCTGTGCACGGCCTTGGAGACATGGTGGCCGTGCCGCAGCGCGACGATCAGCACGACGGTGACGACGGCGAGGGAGATTCCCACGGTCTGCAGTCCCACGACGAAGCTGACTCCGGCCAGGGTGGCCGTCAGGATCGGCAGGTAGACCGCCATGGCCAGATCCTCAAATACGAGAATGGACAGCACCACCGGAGTCTCACGGTTGCCGATCCGGCCCAGATCGGTGATCACCTTCGCTGCGATGCCGGACGAGGAAATGTAGGTGACGCCGCCCATCACCATTGCACCCACGAGGCCCCAGCCCAACATGACCGCCAGCCCGGCGCCGGGGAGGAAATTCAGGACCAGGTCCAGGACGCCGGCCTGCCAGGACCGGCGCAGCCCGGTAACTAACTCGGCAGCGGAATATTCCAAACCGAGCATAAGCAGCAGGAGGATGACGCCGATCTCGCTTGAGAGGTGCGTGAACTCCTGCATCCCTTCGAGCTTGACCAGCCCGCCGGCGCCGAAAAACAGGCCGCCGACGAGGTACAGCGGGATAGGGGACATTCCGATCCGCCCGGCCAGCCGGGCCAGCAGGCCCAGGCAGAACACGACGGCCCCGAGTTCTATCAGGGTCAGTGCGAGCGGATCCATGCCGTTTAGCCGGTGCGCAGGATGGCGGCCGTTGTATCCAGGCCTTCTTGCGTTCCCACCGCAACGAGGAGATCGCCGGGGTGCAGGACGACGTCGGGGCCCGGCGAGGGGACCACCTCGCCTTCGCGCATGATTGCCACGATCGAGACACCGCTGCGGGTCCGGATGCAGGCCTTGCCCATCGGCTGGTTGTGGAACGGAGATCCCACGCCGATAGAAAATTGCCGGGTCACGATCCCGGGGACCTCCCGGTGGGCTTCGGAGAGCTTCATCGCCAGGCGCTGGCCGCCCAGGAGGTTGCCCAGGGCCGAGGCCTCATCGGCGGTCAGCGGGATGGATGCCTGGCAGGTGTCCGGATCGTCCCAGGTTGAGACAATGAGTTCCGTCTGGCCTTCGCGGTATTCAACGACGCCGATCCGGCGCCCAGAGGCGGTCATGAAGTCCTTGCGCCGGCCCAGGCCGGGGAGGTCAGTTTCATCCACGTTCATGCCACCAGCCTAGTGCGCGGTGCGGCTTTCCGCGCGGGTTCAGGCTTCGGGGACGACGGCAATTTCCACCTTCCCCGGCGGCCTGACCGGCAGCAGGACCAGGAGCCCGGCGAGCAGCACCACCATGATGCCGAGGATGCCCCAGCGCTGGGCTTCACCGGCCGGCACGAGCGGGGCGGCGACGGCGATGCACAGGGTGAAGAGGGCCGGGGCGAGAAAGCTGACGGCCCGGCCCGTGGTGGCGTACAGGCCGAAGAGCTCGCCGGACTCCCCGTGCGGGGCGAGCCGGGCCAGGTAGGCGCGTGAGGAGGACTGCGCGGGCCCCACGAAGAGGCACAGGAACAGCCCGAAAACCCAGAAGGTGGTGGTGCCGGCCCACGCCGTGCCGAAGAAGACATGGCTTCCGCTGCCGAGGACCAGGATTGTGGTGCCGGCAATCAGCAGGCCGATGAGGGAGCCGATGATGACGGCCTTCGGACCGATCCGGTCATCCAGGAATCCGCCCAGGATGGCGCCCACGGCGGCCACAACGTTGCCGAAGATGGCGAAGAAGATGACCTCCTTGAGTTCGAAGCCGAAGGTGCCGGCCGCGATGATCCCGCCGAAGGTGAACACGGCGGCAAGCCCGTCCCGGAAGATTGCGCTGGCCAGCAGGAAATAGATGGTGTGCGGGCTGGTCTTGTAGATCGCCCGGATCCGGCGCACCAGAAGGCCGTAAGAGGCCAGGAAGCCCAGTCCGGCGCCTTGTTTGGTTTTGGGCAGTTCCGGGACGGCGAACAGCACCGGCAGGGCAAAGATGACAAACCACAGGGCGGAGAACACGGCCACGAGGCGGATGTTCAGGCTGTCCTCGGTGGAGGCACCGAACCAGTCGAAGCTGGGCTGGACGAAGAGCTGAAGCACCATGAGCAGCGCCACGATGCCGCCGAGGTAGCCCATGCCCCAGCCGAAGCCGCTGACCTTGCCGATATTCTTCGGGGTGGAGACCTGCGCCAGCATGGCGTTGTAGTTGACGCCCGCGAACTCGAAGAACACATTACCCAGCGCAATCAGCGTCACTCCCAGCAGCAGGAATTCCGGGCGCGGGAAGACAAAGAAGCAAAGACCGGTCAGGAGTGCGACGGCGGCCGTGTTGACGCCCAGCCACAGCCTGCGGCGCCCGCCGGCATCGGACCGCTGCCCGGTGACCGGCGCCAGCAGGGCGATGGCTGCGCCGGCGATGGCCAGCGCCCCGCCGAGGACGGCGGAGGCCTGGTCCTCGCCGCCGAATGCCCTGGACGTCAGGTAGACCGTGAAGACAAAGGTGGTCATGACGGCGTTGAAGGCCGCGGAACCCCAGTCCCAGGCGGCCCAGGCCAGGACCCGCCCCTTGGTGGTGGCCTGGCTTCCCGATTCAAGGTCCGAGGGCGGTCGTATGGCCTCTGGGGCGGGGGCGGAGTTCATAGCGTGAATAGTATCCGCCGGCGGCGAACTCCGGCAGAACAAACCGGGCAGTTTCGGGGACGCCGGGTGGAGGGCCGGGGGAAAAGAATTTGTCGACGCTTGGTAAACTGTCCGCACCGAACCTGACGAGTACCCGCCTGTTCCAACTTTGTGACGGGCGGACTTTTTTGACACACGCATTCCTGACGTTGCGGAGCTACCAGTGATCACAGTCCTTGCCGCGCACTTTGCGGTGGCTGCCGTGGCGCCGTTTATCTTCCGCAGATTCGGCCGCAGGTCGTTCTACGCCCTCGCCGCGGTCCCCGCCGGTGCGTTCATCTGGCTCATCTTCCAGCACGGCGCCGTCTACGCGGACACCGGAACTGCCGGCGCCACGGCGGAGGTGCTGCCGTGGATCCCCGACCTCAGACTCGAGCTCGCCTTCCGGATGGATGCCCTGGCCTGGGTCATGTCGCTGCTCGTCCTGGGGGTCGGCGCGCTGGTGCTCGCCTACTGCGCCCACTACTTCAAGGACAAGGACGACTATCTGGGCGGATTCGGCGCCCAGCTGCTGGCCTTCGCCGGAGCCATGTTCGGCCTGGTCACTGCCGATGATCTGCTCCTGATGTTCATCTTCTGGGAACTGACCACCGTCCTGTCCTACCTGCTGATCGGCTACGCCCGGACCCGGCTGGCCGCACGCCGCTCGGCGCTCCAGGCCCTTATGGTGACCACTGCCGGCGGCCTGGCGATGCTCGTGGGCCTGATCATGCTGGGTTCCAGCGCAGGAACCTACCGGATCTCCGCCATCCTGGAGCTGGCCCCCACTCTGGTCAACGGACCCGCCGGGGCGGCCGTCGGCGCCGCCGTCGTCCTGATCCTGACCGGTGCCATCACGAAGTCGGCGCTTGTCCCGTTCCACTTCTGGCTCCCGGGCGCCATGGCCGCCCCCACCCCGGTGAGCGCCTACCTGCACGCCGCAGCGATGGTAAAGGCCGGCATCTACCTCGTGGCGCGGCTCGCCCCGGGCTTCGCCGAAACGGCGTTCTGGCTCCCCGTGGTGCTGGGCCTGGGGCTGGCTACCATGCTGGTGGGCGGCTACCGCGCCCTCCGCCAGACGGACATCAAGCTCATCCTGGCCTACGGCACCGTCAGCCAGCTCGGCTTCCTGACCATGGTGGTGGGCCTCGGCAAACCCGACGCGGCACTCGCCGGCCTTGCCCTGCTCCTGGCGCACGGGTTGTTCAAGGCCACGCTCTTCCTCGTGGTGGGCATCATCGACCACCAGGCCGGCACCCGCGACATCCGCAAGCTCTCCGGCGTCTACGGCTCCTCCC
Organism: Arthrobacter sp. CG_A4; assembly: GCF_035985125.1. Taxonomy (NCBI): domain Bacteria; kingdom Bacillati; phylum Actinomycetota; class Actinomycetes; order Micrococcales; family Micrococcaceae; genus Arthrobacter; species Arthrobacter sp. CG_A4. Next base: position 73,564 of record NZ_JAXCID010000018.1, read on the forward strand.
CGGCCCTGGCGGTCGTGGCCGCGATCGGTGCCGCCTCGATGGCCGGTCTCCCGCCGCTGGCCGGCTTCGTGGCCAAGGAATCGGTCTTCGAGGCCTTTGTCCACTACGCCGCCGACCCCACCGCGGGGCCGTGGGGCATGGTGGTCCTGATCGGGGTGGTCCTGGGTTCTGTCCTCACCTTCGCCTACAGCGCACGGTTCATGTGGGGCGCCTTCGCGGTCAAACCCGGCGTCGGGAACACCCCGTTCAAGCCGATCAAGCCGGCCTTCCTCGCAGCCCCGGCCATCCTGAGTGTCCTGACCATCGGCTACGGCGTCTGGCCGGCCCCCGTGGACGGCTGGATCCAGCCGTACGCCGCACTCTTTTCGAGCAGCCCGGCGGCCGACGGCGGCGCCACGGGCTACCTGGCTCTGTGGCACGGTTTCACGCCGGCGCTGGGGCTGACCGCCCTCACCTTCGCCCTGGGCCTGGCCATGTTCTACGGCCGGAACGCCGTCGCCAGGGCACAGGGCCTGGTTCCCGGCTGGATCGACGGCGACCGGAGCTACCAGCTGGCCATCGGCGCCCTCGACGATGCCGCTGTCTGGGTCACCGGACGGACCCAGCGGGGTTCGCTGTTCTTCTACCTCTCCGTCATCCTTACCGTGGCGTTCGTCCTGCCGCTCACCGCGCTGGTGCTCGCCAACAAACCGCTCCCCGCGGACGTCTACTTCATCGACCCGAACTCCCCGCTGCAGATTGTGGTCGGCGCCGGAATTGTGATCGGGGCACTCGCCGCAGTCCGGGCCAACAAGCGTTTCCTGGCCGTGCTGATGGTCTCCGTGACCGGCTACGGCATCGCCCTGATGTTCGCCCTGCAGGGCGCCCCGGACCTCGCATTGACCCAGATGCTCGTGGAAACCATCATCCTGGTGGCGTTCGTCCTCGCGATGCGCAGCCTCCCTGCCGAGCTGCGGGACCGCACCGGCGGAAAGTACCGCGTGGCCCGCGTGATCATCGGCGCCGCCTTCGGCATCACGATGATCTTCGTCGCCATCTACGCCCTCGGCGCCCGCGTGGCGGAGCCCGTCTCGCTGGAGTTCCCGGAGCTGGCCTACGAGGGCGGCGGGGGACTCAACATCGTCAACGTGACACTGGTGGACATCCGGGCCTGGGACACCTTCGGCGAGATCTCCGTCCTGGCCCTGGCCGCGACGGGCGTGGCGAGCCTCATCTTCGTGCGGGGCCGCGGGGACCGCATCCGCTCCTCGTCCACCGTGGACGAAGGGACAGTAGGCCGCCGAACGGCCGCCCGGGGCAACACCCGCGACGACGCCGCACTGGCCATGAGCCGCCGCTTCGCCGCCCCCGGCCGTGACGCCTGGCTCGTGGCCGGCCGGACCATGGCGCCGGAACGCCGCTCGATCATCTTCGAGGTGGTCACCCGGCTGATCTTCCATTCCATGATCGTCTTCTCCATCTATCTCCTCCTGGCCGGCCACAACCTGCCCGGCGGAGGTTTTGCCGGAGGCCTCACGGCCGGGCTGGCGCTGACCCTGCGCTACCTCGCCGGCGGCCGCTACGAACTGCGCGAAGCCACCCCGATCAGCGCGGGAACCCTGCTCGGCATCGGACTCGCGACGGCGGCGGCCTCCGGCGTAACGCCCCTGCTGCTGGGCGGCCAGGTGTTCCAGAGTGCCATCATCGAGCTCTGGCTTCCGGTGTTCGGGGACATCAAATTCGTCACCTCGACGCTCTTCGACATCGGCGTCTACATCGTGGTCGTTGGCCTGGTGCTCGACGTGCTGCGCAGCCTCGGCGCGGAAATCGACGAGCACTTCGAAGAGCAGCCGGCGGAACCGTCCGAGGACCAGGCAAGCGGCGGGGACGTCCCCGCGGAGGCCGCCGACGCAGAACCCGCGGAAACTACTGCCAGGGGAAAAGCATGAGCGTCAACCTGACCCTGCTGACCGTCATGGGAGCCCTGTACGCGTGCGGCATCTACCTAATCCTGGAGCGCAGCCTGACCCGGGTCCTGCTGGGCCTTATGCTGCTGGCCAATGCCACCAATCTGCTGATCCTCGCCACCGGCGGCTACGCCGGGCTGGCGCCGATGTTCGGCAAGGACACCGATCCGAGGGACTACAACGATCCGCTGCCGCAGGCGCTGATCCTCACCTCGATCGTGATCTCCTTCGCCGTCACCGCGTTTATGCTCGGCATGATCTACCGGACCTGGGTCCTGGCCCGCCAGGACGAGATCCAGGACGACGCCGAGGACCGGCGGGTGGCGAAAACGCCCAGCTTCGACAGTGAGGACGACTCCGTGATCCCGGTGGAGACCTCCGAGTTCCCGCTCACGATGATCGGCTCGGGCAGCCAGGCCGGCTCCGATGTTCCAGCCGGGACCGCCACCGTCACGGTAGGCGACCGGAAGCTCGACGCCGGAGAAGCTGCCTCGGAGGAGCAGCCCGGTTCCCTGAAGGTCATTCCCCCCGGCCGGGAAGGAGGGGACACGTGAATATCGCCAGCTTCGCCCCGCTCGCCGTCGTACTTCCCGTCCTGGGCGCCGCCCTGACCTTCCTGCTGATCCGGCACCCCCGGGCCCAGCGGACCGTCAGCATCGCGCTGCTGTCCCTGACGCTGCTGCTCGAATGCCTGCTGCTCGCCTCCGTCTGGGGCGGCGGCACGGAGGCGGTCAACATCGGCGGCTGGCTGCCGCCCTGGGGCATCGTGATGGTGGTGGACCAGTTCTCCTCGCTGATGCTGGTGGTCTCCTCCGCCGTGAGCCTCGCCGTGCTGGTGTACGCCACGGGGCAGGGCATGGCCGACGGCGACCGGGACGCGCCGGTTTCGATCTTCCACCCGACCTATCTGATCCTGGTGGCCGGGGTGTCCAACGCCTTCCTGTCCGGGGACCTGTTCAACCTCTACGTGGGGTTCGAGATCCTCCTGACGGCCAGTTACGTGCTGATGACCCTCGGCGGGACCGGCCCGCGGATCCGCGCGGGCGTGACCTATGTGGTGGTCTCGGTGGTCTCCTCGGTGCTCTTCCTGATCGCGATCGCGATGATCTACGGCGCCACCGGAACCATCAACATGGCTGACCTGGCCATCAAGCTCGCCGACCTGGACCAGGGCACACGCACCCTGCTGCACGTGATGCTGCTGGTGGCCTTCGGCATCAAGGCAGCTGTGTTCCCGCTGTCCTTCTGGCTTCCCGACTCGTATCCGACGGCCCCGGCGCCCGTCACCGCGGTGTTCGCCGGGCTGCTGACGAAGGTGGGCGTCTACGCGATGGTCCGCACCGAAACGCTGCTCTTCCCGGGGGACACGCTCAACTCCCCGCTGATGGTGGCCGCGCTGTTGACCATGCTGGTCGGCATTCTGGGCGCCCTGGCCCAGAGCGACATCAAGCGGCTGCTGTCCTTTACGCTGGTCAGCCATATCGGCTACATGGTGTTCGGGCTGGCCATGTCCTCGGTGGCCGGCCTCGGCGCCGCCGTCTTCTACGTGGCCCACCACATCACCATCCAGACCAGCCTTTTCCTGGTGACCGGCCTGATTGAACGCCGCGGCGGAAGTTCCTCGGTGGACCGTGTGGCCGGGCTGGCCAAGCTGAGCCCGCTGCTGGCCGTGCTGTTCTTCATCCCGGCCATGAACCTGGCCGGGATCCCGCCGTTCTCCGGCTTCCTGGGCAAACTCGGCCTGCTGCAGGCCGGCGTCGAGCTCGGTACGCCGCTGGCGTTCGCGCTGGTGGTCGGCGGAGTGGTGACCAGCCTGCTGACCCTGCTGGCAGTTGCCAGGGTCTGGAACCGTGCGTTCTGGCGCAAGCCCGAGGACGCGGAACACCCCGATCCGGTGCTGCTGGCCGCTCCCGGCGACGCAGCCACGGGGGACCGGGCCGGCAAGACCAACGTCACCCTGTTGCCGCGGACCATGGTGGGCTCCACCCTGGGGCTGGTGCTCTTCGGCGTCGCGCTGACAGTGTTCGCCGGTCCGCTGTTCCGGGTGGCGGACCAGTCCGCGGCGGAGATGCTGGACCGGACCGCCTACATCGAGGCCGTGCTCGGCGAGGATGCACCCGTACCCGCCCTGTCGCAGCCTCTGCCGCAGCCTCCGGGGGGCGGCAAATGAGCCGGAAGCGGATCTCGCTGCGCCAGGAACTGCCCCTGCTGGTCTGGCTGGTGATCGTCTGGTGCGCCCTCTGGCAGGACTTCCGCCCGGGTAACCTGCTCTTCGGCTCCCTCGTCGCCGTCGTGGTGGCCAGGCTGTTCTACCTGCCCCCGGTGGAACTCGGCGGCCGCTTCAACGTGCTGCGGGCCCTTCCCTTTGCCGTGGTCTTCCTCGGCAGGGTTGTGGCAGCGAGCTTCCAGGTCCTGTACCTCGCCGTAGCCAAGGGGCCCGCGGTGATCAGCGCCGTCGTCGCCGTCCCGCTGCGGAGCCACTCCGACCTGCTGGTGACCGCCACCGGACACGTCATCTCGCTGATCCCCGGCTCGCTGGTGGTGGACGTGGACCGGTCCACCTCCACGCTGTACATCCACGGCATCAACGTCCGTGATGCCACGGATGCCGCCAAACTCCGCAAGGACGTCCGCGACACCGAGGCCGGGCTGATCCGGATCATGGGCACTCGGGCCGAACTTTCCGCACTGAAACAGGAGGTGGGCGCATGATGCAGCTTGTCCTGACCATCACCTCGGTGGTGTTGTCCCTGGCCGCCGCGGGCGCCATCATCCGGATCTCGCGGGGCCCTTCGCTGCTGGACCGGGTGCTGGCGGCCGACGTGCTGCTCGCCATCCTGGGCGCGGCGCTGTGCATCGACATGGCCGCCAACCGGCACCTGAACAACCTGATGCTGGTGGTGGCCGTGTCCATCATCGGGTTCATCGGATCCGTGACCGTGGCCAGGTTCGTGGCCGACCGGCGGGAGCACGCCCGTGAATCCTGAAATCTTCTCCGGTGATACCGTGATTGACGCCGTCTCGGTCGTCTTTATGGTCCTCGGGGCGCTGATGTCCCTGGCGGCGGCCGTGGGCCTGCTGCGCTTCCCGGACCTCATGAGCCGGATGCACGCCGCCACAAAGCCGCAGGTGCTGGGACTGTTCCTGCTGCTCGCCGCCGTCGGGCTGCAAATGCGCAGCTGGTGGGTGTGGCCGGTGCTTCTGGTGGCCTGGATCTTCCAGCTGCTGACCGTGCCGGTCTCCGCCCATATGGTGGGCCGGGCCGGCTACCGCACCAAACACCTGCACCGCGAACTGCTGAGCAGTGATGAGCTGGAGGCCGTAGTGCAGCACGCGGCGAAGAAGCGCCGATTAACGGACGACGACGGCGGCGCGGCTGCCGGCGACCGGTGATTGGGCCCGGGGTACCCACCAGCTGGACCACCGGCGCCCAGGGACCGGGTTGTTAGACGATGTCCTGGGACTTGGCGAAGCGGGTGACGGCGCGCTGGGTGCCACGGTTTGCGAGGACCTGGATGATGGCGCTGACCGAGGCGGAGATCAGCGCGAAGGTCAGGGCCGAACGCAGCGTGGTGGGAATGTCGTCGTCGTGGCCCTTGGGCGGCTTGTTGCCGGTGGACTTCTCCCACACGGTGTCGACAAGTTTGGTGCCGACGAAGCCGGCCAGCAGGCTGATGCCGGTGCCGAGCAGTTTGATGAAAATGTTCATTCTTCGCAACTCCTTGCGGGAGGAAACAGGGCTTCCCCTAGCCTAGCGTTCCCGGCCGGGCGCCGGACACCTTAGCCTGGCGGCGTTGTGTGGCCGAGGATTTCCGACAGGGCTTCCACCACCAGCTCATGGTCCGCCTTCTGCGGCAAGCCCGACACCGTGACCGTGGCAACGGCCCCGGTTCCCCGCACATAGATGGGGAAGGCGCCGCCGTGGGCCGCGAACACCTGCTGGTCGAACCAGGCGTTGTCCTCGATCCTCCCGCCGGCCGCCCGGGCCCGAAGACCCACGAGCAGGGACGGGACTTCGTAGCGAACGGCCGTGCGCTGCTGGGCCCTGATCCAGCGTTCGTTGTCCGGTGTGGCGCCCGCCAGTGCTGCGTGGAAGAGCACCTGCTCACCTTTGGTGATGTCCACGGCGATGGGGTGCGAGCGTTGTCGGCCGAGCTCCACCAGGAGAAGCCCGAGGTCCAGGGCATCGTCGTTGCTGAACGACTGGAATTGCAGCTCGTCGATTTCGGCCAGGATCCGGCCGATAAGCGCCGCCAGGGATCCGGGCGGCTGCGGTTCCGCGGAGTCCGGATCGAAGCCGGGGGAAGACTCTGGTGAGTTGGTCATGTGGTTCAGCCTCCGATAATTCGCCGTCTTTGGCTAGGTCCATGGGTCGTTAATGAGAGTGCCGGTTTGCAAAAGTCTTTTCTCGCAGGACATCGGTGACAGTTCGGCCTCAGGACATTCGTGACACTTGGGCGGGTTGAGCCTCAAGAACCCGAAGCTTGACGAAAATTTTGACAATCTTGACAGGTTTGTCACATCACTACTAGAGTTACTCCAATCGATATTTCCACGATTCACAGACAATGAAGAAGCATTATAATTTGGTGGAATGCATGTATTTCCGACAACTGGCAATGGGTGCACTGGTGTTGTTGACAAGCTCCGCAATGATGCTAGGCGGTGTCACAGCGGCCTCGGCAGCAGTTCCTGAAGTGGCCTCCCTAGGTTCGTCAGAAAGCGGGTTATCTGCTCCAAAAATGGCTGTGGCGGAGATGCCGATGACAACCAACCTTGTCCGTCCGCCTGACAACGCCCACACCGACGACGTCGCCGGTCAGTACTACTCGTTCTGCATCTGGTGGAACGGCACATCGGCTCTGTGGACCAACAATGATCCGTACGCGTGTCAAGGGTGGTTGGACGTCTACATTAACGGACAGCAAGTTGCGCACCTGCAGAATGGTGGGAAGCCACTGGCATCTATCAGCTGCCAGCTTGCGATAGCCACGGGTGTCATCCAAGTCTTCACGGGTGGCCTCTACAGCGGTTGGGGCATGGCAAGCTGGCTGTGGGGTTCTTGGGTCTCAGGCCTCGGATGCCGTTAGCTGAGAGGCAGAGACTTGCAGCCCGATAAGTATCGGCAAGACTTCGGAAGGAATCCGTATGAATAAGAATCAATCCGTCCCCGGACTAGTTGCAGGAATTTTCATGCTCATCTGGGCGGCGATTTTCCTCACTTGGGTGCCGGTCGATACGCTAAGACTGGTCACTGGGATCGTATTTGTTCCGGTTGGCGTGTGGTTGATCGCGCAGTACGTCATGGCTCGACGCCGATCGGGACGAGCGACGACTGCCGTGCCTCCTAGAGCGTAGGGCCAACAATATCCCTTAGAAACTGATCGCCGGCTGCCACAACCTGCTCAAACTCTTCAGCTACCGGACCCAAACCGCCTGACCACCCTGGGAGCGGGGACGGGGCCACCAGGCCGGATCTGCGCACCGAACCGCGCCCCATAGGGGCCGGCTACGGCTTTCCCCTCCCCCGAAAGCGCTAAGGAACCGGGCCCCCTAAAAAGAAAGAAGACCTGCCCCCCCGGCGTCGCCGGCGCCAACTTGCGGAACCGTCAAACCACAAGCGACCCATGCACCTAGTGTAGCGTGTCGGTGATTCCTTTGGGTCTGATTTTTTGTCAGACTTGACACATGGTTTATTTGGCAAAGGCACTTCACCTGCGTGACGGGGATCGTGAGGCCTTGGAGGCGCTGACCCGCGGAAAATCGTCCACGGCGACCCTGGCCCTGCGGGCCCGCACTGTCCTGCTGGC
>NZ_JAXCID010000019.1:0-76242 GCF_035985125.1 Arthrobacter sp. CG_A4
TCCCAGAGACCCTGCCGAATCCCGGGAACCGGCCCGGCGATTTAAACCCAAAATCGAGAACCCGCCGCTACCCGACTAATGACCCACGCACCTAGACGCAGGCGTGTGCCCGTCCCGTGGTGTGCCCCGTCCCGTGGTGTGCACCGTGTGCGATCCGCGCTAGCCTTGCAGCCTATGGTCGACGTCGAACGTTTCCGGATTCTCCTGCTCGAGGAGCGCCAACGGAAACTTGCCCTCCTGCCCGCCCTCCGCCAGGACATCACCTCGGTGACCGCGGCCCGGCAGGACTCCAACGTCGACGACGAACACGATCCCGAGGGTGCCACGATCGCCTTCGAACTCTCGCAGGCCTCGGCGCTGCTGGAGCAAAGCAGGGCCGGCCTGGCGCAGGTCGAGGCCGCACTGGCCCGCATCCGGGACGGCAGCTACGGGATCTGCCAGGACTGCGGCGAGGAGATCCCGGCGGGCCGGCTTGAGGCCAGGCCCTGGACGCCGTACTGCATCCGGCACACCCCGGGTGCTGCCGGCAGGAAAGCATGAACGCCGCCGGGACCTGGTGGGACCGGATCATCGCCGGATCCGCGCAGGGCCCCGTCCCGCACGTCACCGGCACCGAACTCGCCCTGGTGGTCCTCCTCGCCGTCGCACTCTCCCTCCCCCGCGTCACCTGGCGGTATTTCGGACTGCTGGCCACCGTGACCCACGAACTGGGCCACGCCTTCGCCGCGCTGATGACGGGCCAGCGCCTCGGCGGGATCCGGCTCAGCCTGGACCACTCCGGCACCACCGCCACGTACAGCCGGCGCCGCCTGGCCGCCGTCTGGTCCACGTTCTGGGGCTACCCGGTGCCCGCCGTCGTCGGTGCTGCCATGGTCTGGTGCGGCTTCAACGGCTGGGGACCGGCGGCGATGTCGGCCGGAACCCTCGTGCTGTTGGCCTCGTTCCTGTTCATCCGCAACGGGATCGGAGTGCTGATCACCGCGGCCGCGGTGCTGTCCGCCGTGCTGCTGGTCCTCTTTGTCCCGCCCGAATTCAACGGCCACGTCATGATCGTGCTCGGTCTGGCCCTCCTGGTCGCCGCCGTCCGGGACCTCGGGAAGCTGGCCGCCGTCCATCTGCGGCGCCGGGACAGATTGCCGACGTCGGACGCCTACTTGCTGTTCCGGGCTACCCGAGTCCCGGCGGTCATCTGGATCGGGCTCTTTGCCGCGGTTGTGGGGGCTTCCTGGTGGTTTGCCTGGCAGCCGATGGCCCAAGTCTTCGCACCGTTGCCGGGGCCGGCGTTGCGGGGACCGGGCGCTCCCCCGGCATAGGCTGGGACCATGAGCCAGACACACGCCAATGACCCCGGCCACAGCACGAGGGGTGCCTATGTCACCGGCGGCGAGGAGTTCAGCCGGGACACCAACTACATCGAGGACCGGATCACCCGGGACGGTGGTCCGGGCCGCAACGGCGAACCCGGCTGGCCGGTGGAACCGGGCCGCTACCGTCTGATCGCGGCGCGCGCCTGCCCCTGGGCCAACCGGACAGTGATCGTCCGGCGGCTGCTCGGTCTCGAGGACGTCATTTCCCTCGGACAGCCCGGCCCCACCCACGACGCCCGCTCGTGGACCTTTGACCTGGATCCCGGCGGCAAGGATCCCGTGCTGGGCATCGAGCGGATCCAGGCGGCCTACTTACTCCGGTTCCCGGACTACCCCCGCGGCATCACGGTACCGGCGATCGTCGACGTACGCAGCGGCCAGGTGGTCACCAACAACTTTCCGCAGATCACCCTGGACTTTTCCACCGAGTGGACCGAGTACCACCGTCCCGGGGCACCGGAGCTGTACCCGGAGCACCTGCGGGATGAGATCAACACCGTCAACAAGAGGGTCTTCACTGAAGTCAACAACGGCGTCTACCGCTGCGGCTTCGCCGGCTCCCAGCAGGCCTATGATGCCGCCTATGAACGGCTCTGGACTGCGCTGGACTGGCTGGAGGAACGCCTCACCGGCCAGCGGTACCTCGTCGGGGACACCATCACCGAGGCCGATGTGCGGCTCTTCACCACCCTGGCGCGGTTCGACGCCGTCTACCACGGGCACTTCAAGTGCAACCGGCAGAAGCTCAGCGAGATGCCGGCGCTCTGGGGATATGCCAGGGACCTGTTCCAGACCCCCGGCTTCGGCGATACAACCGACTTCGTGCAGATCAAACAGCACCACTACATCGTCCATGAGGACATCAACCCCACCGGGATCGTGCCGAAGGGGCCGGAGCTCGGGAACTGGCTAAGCGCGCACGGCCGCGAAGCCCTCGGTGGGCGCCCCTTCGGCGACGGGACGCCGCCGGGCCCGGTCCGGGCCGGGGAAGAAGTGGCTCCGGGGCACGGGGCGGCCTGAGCCACTTTCCCGCACAGGCTGAGGGCAGGGACGGGGTTTGTCCACTTGTCGCAACATCGCCCCCGGCCTAGGGTGAGCCGGGATGGGCAATGAAAAGGACGCCAGCACATCGCCGCCTCCCCCCGCGGCGAGACTGTGGCGGATCGTGACCGGCGGCGTGGCTTCGACGCTGCTCTGGCCCCGGCTGCAACTGGCCATGAAGGCGGCATTGGCCGCGGGCATAGCCTTCTTCATCGCCCCGTTTATGCCCGGGTCCGCGGCCGACTACCCCTACTACGCTCCACTCGGCGCCCTCGTCGCCATGTACGAGAACGTATCCGGGTCCATCCGCCAGGGTGTCCAGACGCTGGTGGGGCTGGCGATCGGCATCGGCCTGGCCTTTGTGCTCGTCAGCGTTGGGGACCCCACTCCGCTGTCGGTCGCCATCGTGATGGGCTTTGGAGTCATCCTCGCCGGGCTCCCGCGGATTGGCTCCGGCAGCGACTGGATCCCGACGGCGGCCCTCCTAGTCCTGCTGGTCGGCGGGAACAACCCGGACAGCTTCTCCTTCGGCTACCTGGTCCAGATGGGCGCAGGGGTCGCCGTGGGCATCCTGGTCAACCTCCTCGTGTTTCCCCCGCTGCATTTCCACGCCGCGGCTCTCAGCATCGCGGAGTTGCGCCTGGCCCTCGCCCAACAAATGCGGGACATGGGCAAAGCGTTGAAAGAGAGCTGGCCGCCGGAGCACGAGGACTGGTCCGGCCGGTCCGAGGCGCTCGCAGGCTCGGCCCGCTCTGTCCGGCTCGCGGTGGAAAAGGCGGATGCCAGCCGGCAGGCCAACCCCCGGCGACGGCTCCATCCGCGGGATGTGGAGCTGGACTACCGGAACCTCCGTGACCTGGAGCGGGTGACGTTCCACGTCCAGGACGTGACGCAGGTCCTCTCGGATGTCATCTGGGCCGGGGACACACCATTCGTTATACCGGATGAATATGCCGTCCCGCTCGCCGACGCGATGGCTGCGGTGGCCGACGTTCTGCGCGCCATCGAAGAGGAGAGTCCGGAACGCCAGGCGGAGCTGGCGGACGCGGCCAGCATTGCGGTGAAGGAGTTGACGGCCCGCATCGGCGCGGAGGAAGCGACCACGGACGAGCCCAGCGCTGTGGAATCCATCCTGCTGAGCCTGCTCCGCATGCTCCGCGTTGTGAAGTCCGGCGGGGCCAGGACGTAAACGGGCCCGAAACGACGGCGGCCGCCCCAGGGAAAGGGGCGGCCGCCGCCGTCGGAGATTCAGCCGAGTCTGGTGCTACAGCGCGGCAACCGTTCCGCTGAAGTGCTTGCGGCCGGACTTCGGGTTCCAGCCGACATAGTCGGAGCGCCGCCAGCCGCCGTCGCTGCCCTGGCCAGTGCTGATGTCCAGGGCCACCTGCGCGGGCAGGAACACCGGCGCCTCAAAGGCGAGCTGCCAGCTGAATGTCTCACCCTTTGCGGCGCCCACGTCGGCCAGCGCCCTTGATGCGAGGTACATGCCGTGAGCGATCGACCGGCGCATCCCCAGGGCTTTGGCCGAGAGCACGCTCAGGTGTATAGGGTTGAAGTCTCCGGAAACGGCGGCGTAGGCCCGTCCGGTGTCCACCCCCAGCCGCCAGAGCGCAGTGGGATCCGGGGCGGTGAAGTCCACCGGCGTCGACGGTGCCGATGGCTTGTCGATTCCGGGCAGGAACACGCCTTTGGCCAGGTAGCTGGATACGCCGCGCCAGCGGATCATGTCCTCCCCCGCCCCCCGTACCTCGGCCACGAGGTCCAGCTGGGTGCCGGAACGGTGGCCGCGCAGGTTCTCCGCCCAGGCCCGGATGTCCACCACATCGGTGAAGCGGACGGGTGCGGACTGGACCACGTGGTTTTCGAGGTGGATCATCCCCAGCAGCGGCAGAGGGAAGTCATCGCGGTTCATCACACTCATCGCCAGCGGGAACGCCAGCGCATGGATGAAACCGGCCGGGAGGATGTCGCTTGCCGTTTCCCCGACCAGGTGCTGGTAGGCCGTGAGGTTCCCGGCCCCGGCCTTCACACCACGGACCTCGTGGCTGCATAACGGAAGCGTGGTCCCCGTGTGGGTTCCCAGGATCCGGCGCCGCGCAGCGGTGGCTGCGGCGTTGACGTACTGCTTGGAGAGCGCCGGCATTTCGCCCAGAATGACGGGCTGCGAAGGGGTCATGCCCCCACCAGGTTCTGCCCGCAGACCCGCAGCACCTCACCGGAGATCCCGCCGGCGGCGTCGCTGGCCAGGAACGCGATGGCCTCGGCGACGTCGTCTGGCCGGCCGCCCTGCTGCAGGGAGTTGAGCCGGCGGGCCAGCTCGCGGGTGGCGAACGGGATCCGGGCCGTCATCTCGGTCTCGATGAAGCCGGGGGCGACGGCGTTGATGGAGCCGCCGTGCGCGGCCAGAAGCGGTGCCGTGGCCCGGACCATGCCCGTCACGCCGCCCTTGGAGGCGGCGTAATTGGTTTGCCCGCGGTTGCCGGCGATGCCGCTGGTCGAGGCGACGGATACGATCCGCGGCGAGTTCCGGAAGTGCTCCGAGGCCAGCAGCGCCTCGTTGATGCTCAACTGGGCCGCGATATTCACGGCGATGACGGAGTTCCAGCGCCCCGCATCCATGTTGGCGAGCAGCTTGTCGCGGGTGATGCCCGCGTTGTGGATCACGATGTCGAGCCGGCCGTGGCGAGCCACGGCATGGTCGATGATCCGCTGGCCGGCGTCGTCACGGCTGATGTCCAGCTGCAGGGCGGTGCCGCGCACCTCGTTGGCGACCGCTGCCAGGCGGTCCCCGGCCGCCGGGATGTCCACGACGATCAGCGTGGCGCCGTCGCGGTGCAGCGTGCGCGCAATCGCGGCGCCGATCCCCCGTGCTGCACCGGTCACGACGGCGACCCTGCCTGCCAGCGGCTTGTCCGCATCGGCTGGCAAGTGCCCGGCAGCGGACGTGACGGTCAGGAACTGCCCGTCCACGAACGCGGAGCGGCCGGAGAGGAAGAAGCGCAGCGCGCCCAAGGTGCTCGGGCTGGTGGTGCCCGCGCCGTTGGCGAGCAGGATGCCGTTGCCGGTGGCGCCGGCCCTGAGTTCCTTGGCCAGCGACCGCAGCAGTCCGTCGACGCCCTGCCGGGCCGCGGCAACGGCCGGATCGGCGGAATCCGAGGCGGCGCGGGACACGGTGATAACACGGGCGTTGGGCGCCAGGTCGCGCAGCGAGGAGGCTGCCGTCAGGACAGGCTGCTCCAGATCCCCGGGACGGGCCAGTTCGTCCAGCACCAGGATGATGGCGCCGAGCTTTTCCCTGGGCACGGCATGCCGGCGGACGTCCAGCTTCCAGGACAGCAGGGCCGAGGCGAGTTCGTCGGCGCCGCTGCCCGTGCCCTGGACCAGCACCGGCCCCTCGATAAGAGGCTGACCTGCCTTGTGGCGCCGGAGCACCACGGGCTGCGGGAGCCCGAGCTTCCTGGCGATGTCCTTGCCAAGGCCCCTGCTCACGAACTGGGTGTATTTGTCGGTCATCCGGTCCCCCTAGTGTGCTTCGAGAATAGCGACGACGCCCTGGCCGCCGGCGGCGCAGATGGAGATCAGGCCGCGTGCCGGGCGTCCGTCGATCTGCCCCTTGGCATGCAGCATCTTCGCGAGCGAGGCCACGATCCGTCCGCCGGTGGCGGCGAAGGGGTGCCCTGCGGCGAGCGAAGATCCGTTGACGTTCAACCTGGACGCTTCGACGCTGCCGAAGGCTCCGTCGAGGCCGAGACGGCTGCGGCCGAATTCCTCATCCTCCCAGGCGGCGAGGGTGCTCAGCACGGTACCGGCGAAGGCCTCGTGGATCTCAAAGTAGTCAATGTCATCGAGGGTCAGCCCGTTGCGGGCCAGCAGCCGCGGCACCGCGAAGGCGGGAGCCATCAGGAGCCCGTCCTTGCCGTGCACAAAGTCAACGGCCGCCGCCTCGCCGTCGACGACGGTGGCGAGTTTGGGCAGGTCGTGCGCGTCAGCCCATTCCTCCGAGGCCAGCAGCACGGTGGAGGCGCCGTCGGTGAGCGGCGTGGAGTTCCCGGCCGTCATGGTCGCCGCGGCGCCCAGGTTCTTGCCGAAAACGGGCTTGAGTGTGGCGAGCTTCTCGAGGCTGGTGTCGGCGCGCAGGTTGGAGTCCCTGCTGAGGCCGCGGTACGGGGTGAGCAGATCGTCGAAGAAACCGGCATCGTAGGCGGCGGCGAGGTTCCGGTGGCTCTTGAAGGCCAGTTCGTCCTGCGCCTCGCGGGTGACGTTCCACTGCGCAGTGGTGAGCGCCTGATGTTCGCCCATGGACAGCCCGGTCCGGGGCTCGCCGGTGTTCGGGGCATCGGGCGCGAGGTCCTTGGGCCGGAGGCGGCTGAGGATCTGCAACCGCTGCGGCAGCGTCTTGGCGCGGTTCAGGTCCAGCAGCACGTCACGGAGGCCCTCGCTCACGGCGATCGGCGCGTCCGAGGCGGAGTCGACGCCGGCGGCAATGGCTGAATCGATCTGGCCGAGTTTGATCTTGTTGGCGAGGCCGAGCACCGTTTCCAGGCCGGTGGCGCAGGCCTGCTGCAGATCGTAGGCCGGCGTTTCTGCGGAGAGCGCCGAGCCGAGGACGGCTTCGCGCGTCAGATTGAAATCGCGGGAGTGCTTGAGCACGGCGCCCGCGGCAACTTCGCCGATGCGCTCATCCTGCAGGCCGAAGCGGGAGATCAGCCCGTCGAGGGCAGCGGTGAGCATGTCCCGGTTGGAGGACTTGGTGTAAGCGCCTCCGGTCCGGGCGAACGGAATGCGGTTGCCGCCAACCACCACGGCCCTGCGGAGCGCCGGCAGTGCCGTAGCTCCGGCCTGTCCTGTGTTCTGTCCTGCGGACCCTGCCGTCGGGGTCGATTCCTGGGGTCCGGGTACGGACTGTCCATTCACGGACATGGGCTGTCTCCTTTGATCAAAACGGTTACCGATACCCAGCGTACCTGATACGGTGGGTATCGTGAACAACCTCCAGTCTGACTCTTCCGGCGGTGGCCCGGCCAGCGCCGTCGCGTCCGCCGGCGGCACCGTCGATGGGCGTGCCTCACGCTGGCAGCCGCACCGCGAGGAACGCCGTCGGGAGCTCATCAAGTCGGCCCGCAAGGCCGTCCACGCGCTGGGCAGCGAAGCCTCGATGGAGGACATTGCCGCGGCGGCAGGGACCTCCAAATCGGTGTTCTACCGGTATTTTGGGGACAAGGCCGGGCTCCAGCAGGCGGTGGGTGAAGTGGTGCTCAGCCAGATGCAGCGGCGCATCCAGGAAGCGGTGCAGGGCGCCCAGACTCCCGGCGAGGGCCTGCTCGCCATGGTTTCCGCGTATCTGCAGATGGCCGAGACGAGCCCCAACGTCTACACCTTCGTCACCCGGTATGCACCCGCCGGCGCGGACGGCGCCGCCGGGTCCGCCGCCGGGTCCATTGCCACGGCGGGCGCCCTGGGCCACTTCTTTGCGGCGATCAGCGACATGATCGCCCGGCCCATGCGGAGCCACCTCGGCGACTCGGCCGGCCGCGAAACGGCAATCGGCTACTGGCCAAACGCCGCGATCGGCCTGGTCCGGAACGCCGGCGAGCAGTGGCTCGCCACTCCGGACTCCCCGTCCAGACCGGACCAGGCGGCGATGGCGTGCCAGATCACGCACTGGCTCTGCCTGGGCATCGCCCCCGAGCTCCGGAACCAGCCCGCCCCGCCCGCCGTGGCGCCGGCGGTGGCAGAAGACCCGGCGGAACCCGCGCAGCGCACCCAACGACCCACAACTTCAGAACCAACCTCGTCAGAGCCAACCTTGTCAGAACCAAAGAAGGAATCGACATGACTGAACTAGCGGACCGCGCAGCGGACCCGGCGATCGACCCGACGACCAACCCGACGACGAACGCGAATCCGGCCGCCCGGTCGGTGGCTTCATCGTCTGACGCCACGGACGCGGGAGCGCCCGCCGTCGACGTCGCGGCCCTCGGCGAACTGCTCCTCGGCAAATGGGCCGCCACCCGGCGCGTCGCGCGGGCCCTTGCCGGCCGGCCCGAGCTGCACAAAACCGAAGGCCTGAGCCACACGGATCACCGGCAGCGCGTCTTCGGCCAGCTCAAAATCCTGGTGGAGAACGGCGCCGTCCACCGCGCCTTCCCAGCGTCCGTCGGCGGCGCCGACGAACACGGCGGAAACGTGGCCGGTTTCCAGGAACTCGTCATCGCCGACCCCTCGCTGCAGATCAAAGCCGGCGTCCAGTGGGGCCTGTTCGGCTCCGCCGTAAACCACCTGGGCACCGAAGAACACCACCGGACGTGGCTGCCCGGCATCATGAACCTGGATATTCCGGGCTGCTTCGCGATGACGGAAACCGGCCACGGCTCGGACGTTGCGAGCATTGCCACCACCGCCACCTATGACCCGGCGACCGAGGAGTTTGTGGTCCACACCCCCTTCCGGGCCGCCTGGAAGGACTACATCGGCAACGCCGCCGTGGACGGCCTGGCCGCGGTCGTGTTCGCCCAGCTGGTCACCCGGGGAGTTAGCCATGGCGTCCACGCTTTCTACATGGAGCTGCGCGATCCCGGAACCAAGGACTTCCTGCCCGGCATCGGCGGCGAGGATGACGGCGTCAAGGGCGGCCTGAACGGCATCGACAACGGCCGGCTGCACTTCACCAATGTCCGGATCCCGCGCACCAACCTGCTGAACCGCTACGGCGGCGTCGACGCCGACGGCAGCTACACCTCCTCCATCGCCAGCCCGGGCCGCCGCTTCTTCACGATGCTCGGCACCCTGGTCCAGGGCCGGGTGTCGCTCGACGGCGCCGCCGTGACCGCCTCGAAACTGGCGCTGAAAACAGCCATCCAGTACGCCACCGAACGCCGGCAGTTCAATGCCTCGTCGCAGACGGACGAGGAAGTGCTGCTCGACTACCAGCGGCACCAGCGCCGGCTGTTCACCCGGCTGGCCACCACCTATGCCGCGGGCTTCGCGAGCGAACAGCTGCTGCAGAAGTTCGACGACGTCTTCTCCGGCCGTAACGACACCGACGCGGACCGGCAGGATCTGGAGACCCTCGCCGCCGCGCTCAAACCGCTCAGCACCTGGCACGCGCTGGACACGCTGCAGGAATGCCGCGAGGCCTGTGGCGGGGCGGGATTCCTGATCGAGAACCGCTTCGCCTCGCTGCGGGCGGACCTCGACGTCTACGCGACCTTCGAAGGCGACAACACCGTACTGCTGCAACTCGTCGCCAAGCGGCTGCTGGCCGACTACGCCAAAGAATTCCGGACAGTGAACTTCGGCGTGCTGGCCCGCTACGTGGTGGGCCAGGCCGCCGGTGCCGCGATCCACCGCACCGGGCTGCGCGGCGTGGCCCAGTTTGTGGCGGACTCCGGTTCGGTGCAGAAGGCGGCCATCGCGATCAAGGACGAAGCCAGCCAGCGGACCCTGCTGACGGACCGTGTCCAGACCATGGTCGCGGAAGTGGGTTCGGCTCTCAAGGGCGCCAACAAGCTGCCCCAGGCGCAGGGCGCCGCGCTCTTCAACAAGCACCAGAACGAGCTCATCGAGGCCGCGCAGGCGCACGCCGAACTGCTCCAGTGGGAGGCGTTCACCGAGGCGCTGGGCAAGGTCGCGGATCCGGGGACCAAGGTGGTCCTGACGTGGCTGCGGGACCTTTTCGGGCTGTCCCTGATCGAAAAGAACCTGTCCTGGTACCTCATGAACGGACGGCTCTCCATGCAGCGCGGCCGCACAGTGGGCGATTACATCAACCGGCTCCTGGTCAAAATCCGTCCGCACGCCCTGGACCTCGTGGATGCATTCGGCTTCGGTCCGGAGCACCTCCGGGCCGAGATCGCCACGGGCGCCGAGAAGGTCCGGCAGGATGAGGCCCGGGAGTACTTCCGCGGGCAGCGCGCCAGCGGACAAGCACCGGTGGACGAGAAGATCCTGATCGCGCGCGCCGCGAAGACGGCCCCGCGCCGCTGACCCGCCGCTTCACCGGCGCTTTACCGGCGGGAGAACGACGACAGCGCCGCACCTCACCCGGGGCGGCGCCGTCGTCGTCCGTATTTGCGCTATTTCCCGCAGGTGCCTCAGGAACCGTGCGGAAGCACCGAGCGGTACACCTCAAGGGTGGTTTCCGTGATGGACTCCCAGGAGAAGTGCTCCTCCGCCCGGCGCCGCCCAGCCTCGCCCATGGCACGCGCCCGCTGGGGATCGGACACCACCTCGGTGAGCGCCGCGGCGAATTCGGTGACGAACTTCTCCGGATCCAGCGGGACACCGGTGCCGTCCGTGACCTGCTCAAGCGGAACCAGCAGCCCGGTCTCGCCGTGCCGGACGACTTCGGGGATTCCGCCGGTGGCGCTCGCCACGACGGCGGCGCCGCAGGCCATGGCCTCAAGGTTCACGATGCCCAGCGGCTCATAAATCGACGGGCACGCGAACGCGGTCGCGTGGCTGAGCACCTGGATAACCTCGTTGCGCGGCAGCATCCGCTCGATCAGGATGACGCCGCTGCGCTGGCCCTGCAGCTCCTCGATCAGGCGCGCCGTTTCGGCCGCCAGCTCGGGGGTGTCCGCGGCACCGAGGCACAGGACCAGCTGGACCCCGGCCGGAAGCTTGGCGGCGGCCCGCAACAGGTACGGGACGCCCTTCTGCCGGGTGTTCCGGCCCACGAAGACGACGCTCGGCCGCTCCGGATCGATGCCGAGGGCACGGATGATGTCGTCCCCCTCGTCCCGGTTCCACCGGCTCACGTCGATGCCGTTGTGCACCACCTTGACCTTGGCCGGGTCTACCTCCGGGTAGCTGCGCAGGATGTCCTGCCGCATGCCCTCGGAGACGGCGATGATGGCCGCAGCCGCTTCATAGGCGGTCTTTTCCACCCACGAGGAAACGGCGTAGCCGCCGCCGAGCTGCTCGGCCTTCCACGGACGCAGCGGCTCCAGGCTGTGGGCGCTGAGCACGTGGGGAATCCCGTGCAGCAGCGACGCAATGTGCCCGGCCATGTTGGCATACCAGGTATGCGAATGCACGAGGTCGGCGCCGGCAATGTCGGGGGCCATCCGCAGATCCACGCCCAGGGTCTGGACGGCGGCGTTCGCTCCGCCGAGATCCTCCGGCACCGCGTAGGACGTGACCGTCGCTCCGTGGTAGCAGGATTCACGGGGCGCGCCGAACGCACGCACCTGCAGATCCACGTGGTGGGCCAGCACCCTGCTGAGCTCGGCCACATGGACCCCGGCGCCGCCATAGATTTCGGGCGGGAATTCTTTAGTCACAATGTCTATACGCACAAACCCCAAGGTAGTCGTTACGGTGGAACTGATCTAGTGTGAAGACGTTCGGGCGTGCCGGACTGTTTTGGGGAGTAACAAAGGCGTTCAGGAGCGATCACCATGCCGAATAAAAGCGTTCTGGCCATTGTCCTCGCGGGTGGCGAGGGGAACCGGCTGATGCCGTTGACGGCGGACCGGGCCAAACCCGGAGTGCCGTTTGCCGGAAGTTACCGGCTCATAGACTTCGCCCTGTCCAACCTGGTCAATTCCCGGTACCTGCAGATCGTCGTCCTAACGCAGTACAAATCCCACAGCCTTGACCGCCACATCTCCGAAACCTGGCGGATGTCCACACAGCTGGGCAACTACATCGCCTCCGTTCCGGCGCAGCAGCGGGTGGGCAAGAGCTGGTTCCTGGGCAGTGCCAACGCCATCTACCAGTCGCTGAACCTCATCCAGGACGCCAGCCCGGACATCGTCGTCGTGGTCGGTGCCGACCACGTCTACCGCATGGACTTCGCGCAGATGGTGGACTCGCACGTCGCCAGCGGCGCCAAGGCAACCGTCGCCGCCGTGCGCCAGCCGCTGAGCATGGCCGACCAGTTCGGCGTGATCGAAGTGGACCACAACGATCCGCGGAAGATCGGCGCGTTCGTCGAGAAGCCGTCCTCCACGCCCGGGCTCGCCGCCGATCCCTCCCAGTTCCTGGCCTCCATGGGCAACTACGTCTTCGACGCCGACGCCCTCGTCGAGGCCCTGCACGTCGACGCGGAGCGCCTCGACACCAAGCACGACATGGGCGGGGACATCATTCCCTACTTTGTCAACAAAGGCGAAGCCGGCGTCTACGACTTCACCCTCAACGAGATCCCCGGCTCCACCGATCGAGACCGGACGTACTGGCGCGACGTCGGCACGATCGACTCCTTCTACGACGCGCACATGGACCTCATCTCGCCGGTGCCCGTGTTCAACCTCTACAACTCGGAATGG
This sequence comes from Arthrobacter sp. CG_A4, assembly GCF_035985125.1. Classification (NCBI taxonomy): domain Bacteria; kingdom Bacillati; phylum Actinomycetota; class Actinomycetes; order Micrococcales; family Micrococcaceae; genus Arthrobacter; species Arthrobacter sp. CG_A4. The sequence goes on from NZ_JAXCID010000019.1 coordinate 12,683, forward strand.
CCGATCTACACGCGGCAAAGCATCTCGCCGCCGGCAAAGTTCGTCCGCGGAGTGGGCAACACCGTCGGCACGGCCCTGGATTCAATCGTTGCCAGCGGGACAGTGATCTCCGGCGGCATCGTCGAGGGCTCCGTGCTTTCCAACGACGTCTATGTCGGCACGTCCAGCCGGGTGCTCGATTCCGTGCTGATGGACAAGGTCACCATCGGTGAAGGTGCCGTCGTCAAGCGCGCCATCATCGACAAAAACGTCAAGGTCCCCGCGCATGCGGCCATCGGCCTCGACGCCGAACTGGACCGGTCCCGCGGCTTCAAGGTCACCGACACCGGTATCACCGTTGTTTCGAAGGGACAGCTGGTCCCGGAACCGGGCGAGGCAGAGCGCGTCCTTTCCTCCGCCAACCTGATTCTGGTGCCGGACGCTGTCAAGGCCGCCACAGAAAACTGGCCGGCCCTGCGGGAGTCCGTGGACAAGATCGCAGAAGTGCAGGCCGCCGCCGTCGGCGTCGCAACCCTGCGGTCAGCCCCGGCGGGCTAAACGCAATCTCCCGGGCAGCGCCGGGCGCCGGCGTCGGGCCGGGCCCCCGGCAGGCTGTAAAATTGGGGCAATGAGCTCCCCCGATGTGCCTTCTGACCTGCCTTCCGGTCTGACTACCGCCGATTTGACCGCGCCGGACTTAACCGCAGCGGAAATCGAGGCTTGCCTCAAAGTCCTGAACAGCATCCACGTCTACGACGAGGAGCACCCGGACTACGTACTGGTGCGCCGCGCCACCGGCAAGATGTTCAAGGCCGTCAAACGGCACCGCAGGGTCAGCAAACGGGACCTCATCGCTGAGGCGGACCGGGCCGTGCTGGCCCAGACCGCGACGGCGGCCCCGGACCGGATCGACGACGAGACCCGCGGCAACAAACTCGCAACCTCTGCCACGGGCGAGATCGCCGGGCACCTGATCAAGTCCCGGCCCTGCTACATCTGCAAGCAGCACTACACGCAGGTGGACGCCTTCTACCACCAGCTGTGCCCCGAGTGCGCCGCTTTCAGCCACAGCAAGCGGGACGCCCGCACGGACTTGAGCGGCCGCCGCGCCCTCCTCACCGGCGGCCGGGCCAAGATTGGCATGTACATCGCGCTGCGCCTGCTTCGCGACGGGGCCCACACCACCATCACCACGCGCTTCCCCAAGGACGCCGTACGCCGCTTCGCCGCCATGGAAGACAGTGGCGACTGGCTGCACCGGCTGCGGATCGTCGGCATCGATCTCCGCGATCCCTCCCAGGTGATGGCCCTGACGGACACCCTGGACGCGGCCGGACCGCTGGACATCATCATCAACAACGCGGCCCAGACCGTTCGCCGTTCCGGAAACGCGTATCAGCCCCTCATCGACGCCGAGGACGAGCCGCTGCCCGCCACGCTGCAGCCGGCCAACGGCGGCCCCGAACTCGTCACCTTCGGCCACGCCCACGACAAGCACCCGCTGGCCCTGGCCAGCACGGTGCTGGAGCATCCGGTCCTCGCAGGCGACGCCATCACCGCGCTCGCCCTGTCCACCGGCTCCGCGTCGCTCGAACGCATCGCCGCCGGCACGGCCATCGACGCCGGCGGGCTCGTCCCGGACCTCGCGGCCATCAACAGCTGGACGCAGGTGGTGGACGAGGTCGATCCCCTCGAGATGCTTGAGGTCCAGCTCTGCAACGTCACCGCGCCGTTCCTGCTGGTCAGCCGGCTCCGGGGGGCCATGAAGCGCTCCGCCGCCCGGCGGAAGTACATCGTCAACGTCAGCGCCATGGAAGGCCAATTCTCCCGCGCCTACAAGGGACCCGGCCACCCGCACACCAATATGGCCAAGGCTGCGCTGAACATGATGACGCGGACCAGCGCCCAGGAAATGCTGGACTCGGACGGCATCCTAATGACCGCCGTCGACACCGGCTGGATCACCGATGAGCGCCCGCACCACACCAAGGTTCGCCTTATGGAGGAAGGCTTCCACGCCCCGCTGGACCTGGTCGACGGCGCCGCCCGGGTGTACGATCCGATCGTTGCGGGCGAGTCCGGTGAAGACCAGTTCGGATTCTTCCTCAAGGACTACAGGCCCAGCCCCTGGTAGACCCTCCCCCGGCTGCCAGGCTGCGCTACGTGCCGGTCTTCGTGCCGGTCTTCGGGCCGTATGGCCCTGACGAGGTTCCCCGACGGTACGTGTAGCGTGGGTCTATGAATACAGAGACGACGCCTGCGCCGAATTACGAGCTGACCATCGACGAATGCTGGGGCTTGCTGGGCACCGAAGTTCTCGGACGCATTGCCATGATCGTCGACGGCCATCCGGAGGTTTTCCCGGTGAACTTCGTCCTGGAACGCCGTGCGATCGCCTTCCGCACCGCGGGCGGAACTAAGCTCTGGGGCGCCATGACGGCCAAGCCGGTTGCCTTCGAAATCGACGGCTATGACGCCCACGAGCAGACGGCGTGGAGTGTTATCGCCCGCGGCGAGGCCGAGCTGATCGAAAGCCAGGACGATAAGAACGCTGTGGACGCGAAGCTGCTGGAGCCGTGGCAGGCGGGCGACAAGGACTTCTATGTGCGCGTGGCACCCAGGGTGCTGACCGGGCGCCGGTTCAAGGTCAACAACCCTGACCTGTGGAAGACCAGGCTCACGGATCCCCGCCGGCAGTCCTTCGAATAGAGGGCCTTGGGAGCGCGCACGCGCTCTTGCCGAAAACCTGGTATGGGATGACCGCGGCCGGGCGCCGGCCCTGGGCCGGACGCCCGATCAGTCCGGCCCCGCGGCGACTTGTCGATCGCTGTCCCCGAAATCGGGGCGGAGACGGGCCGGAACGGAAGTTCAATGTTCAGGGCTCATCGGTGCTGATTTCGGCTTTCAGCGGCTCCATTGTTCGGATCTAACCAGTGGTGTCGCCAGAGCATTTGACGGGACGGTAGTCGGTTAGGCGAGCGATAGACTCGCAATCGTGAATCAACACCCGTGGAACCGGCTGGCAGCATGGCTCGTTGATTGGCTGCTCGTCCTGGGATGGCTGGCGATTACCGCCGCCGTGGCGGTGCCTTTGTTCCTCAGCAGCTATACCGGTGGGCTGTCAGTCTTGGCACTGAATATCGTCGCAACTCTCGTTGTCGTGGTCCCGGTGACCGTCGGAATGGCTGTTCTCGAATCGAGCGCCCGGAAAGCGTCGATTGGGAAGCGCGCTCGTCGGCTCATCGTTGTGACCATATACAACCCCCAACCGCGTATCCAGAACACGGGCGCTCGGCCGCAACGTCCTTAAGATAGCTTTGCCTTGGACAATTGGCCATGCAGCCGTATTCGAGATCGTCGCCACGAGCACCACCGACGCCGTCCCTGTTTCTACATGGATCGTGACTGCATTTGCTTACATCCTGCCGATCGTTTACGTGGTTTCACTATTCATCGGCTCGGGTCGGACACCCTACGATCGGGTCTGCGGCACGGCAGTTGTTGCCCGAACATCCGAACCACCACAAGGTGCAATCCGAAAAAGACCTTCTGCAACGTAGGCCCGCGGAGATGACAAGCAAAATTCACGAACTGGAACCTCCCCAGACGCGGCTCCGCCTGGCGTTACTGGATCCGGCTCTAAGCGCGCCCATTGAGGGACGCTGCACCGGTGGTGGCCGGCTTTTCCGCGGAGCATAATGACGATCCCGTTTGGTGATGTACAGTCCGGGCTATGGATCCAATAGTCCGAGAACACGCACGGGTCAGCACCGCCGGCGGCGATCTCGATGCCCTCGTTCATTATCTTCCTTCGCCGGTATCCCGGCCGGGACTGGTCATGGTGGACGGTTCCGGAGACGGCACAGCGGATGGCTGGGGCGGGGGCTGCTGACCTGCTTGTCTTGCGCGGCGCCGTCGTCCTCACGCATGACAAGCCCGGATGCGGAAATTCTACTGGTAACTGGCGGACTCAATCGCTGGCTGCACGGGCGGAAGAGTCCCTAGCGGCGGCGGCGCTGCTGAGTTCACACCCAGCGGTGGCAAGTAAGGAATGCGGTTTGTACGGCGTGAGTCAAGGCGGCTGGGTGGCGCTGATCGCGGCGGCTCTGGATGCCCGGGTCCGCTTCGTCATCTCCAATTCGGGACCGGGGGTGTCACCGGCGTATCAGGACCGCTTCAGGATCCTGAACGACTTGCGGCAGGACGGCCAAGACGGCACAGCCCTGACGGAAGCCGGCCGGTGGCTTTATGAACGTGCAGACCGTCTGCTTGCCGGGCAGTTCCTGGAGGATGTCCTTGCCAGTCAAGAGAGCTTCAAGGGCAGTTCCTGGTACCATCTCACGACTCGCTACTTCGACACCTGGTTCCTGTCCCCGAAAGCCTGGCTGCGTTCTCGACGCTGCTCCCGCCGTTACCCGGAAATCCACACGGCATCGCCGTGTTCCCTGGCGCCGGACACGGCCTGTTCGTAGAAGACCCCGATCCGGCTGTCGACAGGTCCGCACAGCTGGCTCCCGGCGTCGTCCCCATGGTCCGGGCCTTTATTCACATGAATTCGTCGGCCCCGGCCGGGGACCACCGCAACTGACAGGCACCGAGTCCGTGACACTTCGGCGGCGATGCAGGAAAGTCGAGTCCAACGTGCCCGGGAGGCTGCGGCGCAGCGCCTCCGGTCCGGAAGCACTTGGCCGGCGCCTGCGGTTAGGCTGGCTGTCATGGCAATCCTCCACCAAGCCGAATTGCGGCCGACGAAACTTGAACTCCTCGAAGAGTGGCTGCCCCGCCAGCCGTGGTTCCCGGAGTCCGGCACCGCAGCCCTGCACAAAGTAGGCTCCTATCGGTTCGACGACCCTGCCGGCGAGGTCGGGATTGAGACGATGCTCGTCTCAGCGGGGAACGCCACCGTTCAAGTACCACTCACGTACAGGGCCCAGCCCCTGGCCGGCGCGAAGTCATGGTTGATCGGAACGATGCAGCACTCAGTTCTCGGCACGAGATGGGTTTACGATGCCTGCGCCGATCCCGCCTACGTGACAGCTTTGGCGGCATGCATATTGCTGGGCCAGCCCCAGGCAGAGCAGTACCTCGAAGTGGCGGGACAACTTGAATTGCTGGACCAGTCCGTCGTCGTACACGCCACCGGAGCTAAACTCGATGCCATTCCTGTCGTCTCTTCGGCCACCCCAAACACCACCGCCGCCGGTACCACTATCGAGACCGGAAACCTTCACGTACTCGTTATCCGGCGATTGGACCTGGATCAGCAACCAGTTGGCCGGCTCACGTTGACCGGCAGCTGGGAAGGGCAAAAGGTCGACGTCGGACTCGCCGCCATCACTATGGCCTGACCCCTGCGGCAGGACCCGCCCTACTTCGCTGCCTGAGCTTCCGGAGTGTGCACGACGAGCACCGGGCAATGGGCGTGCGCCACCAGGGCGGAACTCACCGAGCCCAGGAGCAACCCTCCGAAGCCTCCGTGCCCGCGCCGGCCCACAACGATCATGTCCGCGTCCCGGCTGGCCTCGATCAGTGTGTGCCTGGGGTGGCCCTGCACGAGCCGGGCTTCCACGTTGGCCGGGGCCTCGGCGCCGAAGGCCTTCACGATGCTCTCCTGCAGGATTTCACGGGCGCGGACGTCGAAGTCGTCGATGCCCATCGCGACGTAGCCGTCATACACCGGAGGGACGTCCCAACTCGCCAACGCGATCACCGCGGCAGAGAGCGGCACTGCCAGGGCTTGCGCCCGGCGGAGTGCTTCGACCGAGGCGTCTGAACCGTCGACCCCCACCACAATGGTCCGGACATCCCTGGCTTCGGTCATGGCTGATCCCTTCGAGTGCTGATGGTGCGTCATCCCAAGGATAACGCCGGCCACCGGCGGCGTTCAGGGCCTAAGGTCACGGCCATCACGGCCATCACGGATAAGCGGCGGACCGTGGTGACCCGGTAGGCCCTATGACCCTTGTCCGCGTTTAGGCTGGGTACAAGAATTGCAGAGGCCGGGGACGGACAACCCCCGGGCAGCGAAGAGGATTCAGCCGGGGCGCCGGTACAACCGGCGCGACAGGCTGGGTAACACCGCATCACACGAGGCTGCGCAGGCGGCCGGGACGGGAGAATCATGATTGCCTGGGCAGACACAGGTCCCGCTGCACCCGATAGGGCGCCGGCCGTCATCCGCGTCTTCATCCTCGATGACCACGAACTCGTCCGGCGCGGGCTGCAGGAACTCCTGGAGGGCGAAGGGTTCCTCGTCGTCGGGAGTTCCGGGTCCGCCGTCGAAGCGACGCGCCGCATTCCCGCGCTGCATCCGGACGTGTGTGTCCTCGACGCGCGGCTGCCGGACGGAACTGGCATTGAGGTATGCCGCGACGTGCGCTCCATCGACCCCTCCCTTAACTGCATCATCCTGACGAGTTACGACGACGACCAGGCCCTGCGGGGTGCGGTGCTGGCCGGAGCCAGCGGCTACGTCCTGAAGGAAATCGGCGGCACCGATCTGATCGGGGCGCTGCGCCGGGCGTCTGCCGGCGAATCACTCTTCGAGGAAGGCGTTGCAGCAGGCATCATCGACAGCCTTGCGGAAGCCGAAGAAGTGGACCCGCGGACATCCTCCCTCACACCTCAGGAGCGCCGGGTGCTGGAACTGGTGGGAGGCGGACTCACCAACCGCCAGATTGCCGCCGAAATGTTCCTTGCCGAGAAGACCGTCAAGAACTATGTTTCGTCGTTACTTGCCAAGCTCGGCTTCGAGCGGCGCACCCAGGCGGCCGTATTCATCGCAAGCCCCGCCCTACCGCTACCGCACGGAAGTCGTTCCACCGCCGACGGCAGCCGCCCGCACAGCCTCCGCTGAGAACATGGGCCGGCCGTCGTTAGATCGGCACCGACCACTCAAGGCTCGTACCGGCGTCGGGCGCGCTGGTGACTGTGCATTCGCCGTCCAGCATCTTCGCCCGGTCCTCCAGGTTTGTTAGTCCGTTGCGCTTCTCCGGCTTGGCGAACCCTGAGCCGTTGTCGGTGATGACCACGGTCACCCGGCCCTTGATCACGCCGACCGACACCGAGATGGCATCGGCGCCGGAGTGCCGGATGGCGTTGCTGAGCCCTTCGGAGACGACGGCGACAACGTTGTCCGCCTTGTCGGGGGTGACCACGTCCACGGGGCCGGTGATGGTCAGCCGGGGCGTGAACGGCATGGACTTGGCCGAGCTCTTGGTGACCCGCCGGATCCGCCCGCTGAGCAACTCGGGTTCCCCGCCGCTGCTCTTGAGAGAGTAGATCGTGTCGCGCAGGCTCCGGATCGCCTCGTCGAGTTCTCCGGTGATGTTCCGGATCCGTTCCGTCGCGAGCTCGTCCTTGGTGAAGCGCATCAGGCTCTGCACGCTGAGTCCGGCCGCGAACAGCCGCTGGATGACGAGGTCGTGCAGGTCCCGGGCGATCCGGTCGCGGTCCGTGAACACCAGCAGTTCTTCGCGGAGGCGGTGGACGCGGGCGAGTTCCAGGGCGAGGGCCACGTGGGATCCGAAGACGGCCCCCATCTCGATGTCTGTGCGGCCGTAGTGGAGCGAGTCCGTCTCCCGGGCCAGCAGCAGGAGTCCGTGATGGGCCCCCTGGGTGCTCAGCGCCACGGCAAGCAGCGGTCCGGTGAGCCGTGGGTCGGTCTCGCCGAAGAGGCCGGAGGCGTCGTCAAGGACAACCGGCTCACCGCCGTCGAAAACGCCTTGGAGCAGCGGGGAATCGAGCATCAGCGTCCGGCCGGAGAACTGGGCGCCGAGCTTGCCTGCGACGCCAGCGACAATGTGGCCCTGGCCGTTGACGGCCGGTGCGACGAGCAGGGCAAGCTGCGAACCCGATTCCTGCAGGGCGCGGCTGGCGATGGGGTCCAGGCCCCCCGAGGTGTAGTCCCGGTCGCTGCTCAGCATCAGCCCGGAGACGTCCATACAGGCTTCCAGCCAGCGCGCCCGGCGCCGGGCGTCGTCGTAGAGCCGGGCGTTTTCAATCGCGACGCCGGCAGCGGCGGCGAGGGCGACGGCCAGGCCCTCGTCCTCGGCCGTGAATTCGCTGCCGTCGTCCTTCTCGGTCAGGTACAGGTTGCCAAAAACGACGTCCCGGACACGGACGGGGACGCCGAGGAAGGACTGCATGGGCGGGTGGTTCGCGGGGAAACCGTAGGACTCCGGATGCCGGCGCAGGTCATGGAGCCGCAGCGGGCGGGGATCGGTGATCAGCAGGCCCAGCACGCCGTGGCCGGTGGGCAGCGGGCCGATCTTGTGCGCCAGTTCCCCGTCGATGCCGACCGTGATGAAGTGGCTCAGCGCCCGGTCATCCCCGATCACGCCGAGGGCCCCGTAGCGGGCGCCCAGCAGTCGGCACGCGGACTGGACGACGCGTTCGAGGACGGTGTCAAGGCTCAGGTCTTCGGCGACGGCGACGACAGCCTCCAGCAGGCCGGCCATCCGCTCCTGGGTCTGGAGCAGAGCCTCGGACCGGGCATCGAATCCCTTGAGCACCCCGTCGATTCCTGGGTGCGGCCCGGCGCCGGCGTGCTCTGGGTTGTCCCGGATTGAATGCATGCTCATTGCCCCAATTCACTACGACCAACACGGCCATCAGCGACGCTGACGACGTGCTGCCAGACTACCCCGCATCCGGCCCGAGGACCCGGGAAGCAGCGCATTGTTCCTTCGGATGTCACCTTGTGCCTAACCCTCCGGCGACGGATTGACGTAGGCTCGGCGGCATGACTACTGAACCGAACCCGGGCGAACACCAGCCAAAAGACCGGCCGTCACACGACGTGGAAACCCTCGACCACCATGAATGCTGGCGGCTGTTGCGCAGCGTCACGGTGGGCCGGCTGGCGGTGTGGGTGGACGATCATCCCGACATTTTCCCGATCAACTACAAGGTGGACCACGGTTCCCTGGTCTTCCGGACCGCTGACGGCACCAAGCTCCAGGCGGCAACCGGCGACACCGCAGTGGCCGTGGAGGCCGACGGCGTCGACGCGGACAGCGGCGTCGCGTGGAGCGTCGTGATCAAGGGCCAGGCGGCCCCGGTGCAGAATCAGCAGGAAGTCCTGGATACGGTGGGGCTGCTGTTGTTCCCGTGGCAGGCAGGGAAAAAGGAACACTTCGTCCGGATCACGCCCGACACCGTCACGGGCCGCCGCTTCAAGGTGGTGCCGCCACTGACCTGGTGGACGCCGCTGGACGATGCCGCCCATTCCGGACCCGAATAGCCCCGAATAATCCCGTTGCGCTATCAGCTATGGCTGTTCTGAGGGCTTCAGAGCAGCTCCAAGTGATAGCGCAATGCGGGTGGGTCGGCTGGGTGCGTGGGTCGGCTAGGCGAGGCGGGTCATCTCCACGCTCACGCTGAGCTCTGAGCCGCCGCCGCCGGACAGGATGCCCTTCAGCGGCGGGACGTCGCGGTAGTCGCGTCCACGGGCCACCGTGACGTGGAAATCGCCGGCGGGCTTGTGGTTGGTGGGGTCCCAGCTGCGCCATTCGCCGTCCCACCATTCCAACCATGCATGGGACTGCCCGGCGATCGGCTCCCGCAGTTCCGCCGTCGACCGCGGGTGCAGGTAGCCGGACACATACCGCGCCGGGATGCCGCGGCTGCGCAGCGCGCCGATGGCAAGGTGCGCGAGGTCCTGGCAGACGCCCTGGCGCTGGATCCAGGCTTCCTCGGCGTTGGTGGTCACGCCGGTGGAACCCAACATGTACGTCATTTCACCGCGCATCCATTCAAAGACCGCCAGGGCAGCCCCGTGCGGGTCGCGGCCCCCGACGACGCCGGGAATGATGCCCAGCACTTCCGTGCCCGGCCCGGTGAGCTGCGACTGCGGAAGCCAGTCGCTGAACCTGTTCAGGGTGTCCGGGGCAGCCAGCACGTCCCAGCCGACGATGTCCGCCCCGGCCGGGATCTTTTCCACCCGGTGCACCTCCACCGTGGTGGTGGAGACGACTTCCAGGAACTCATGCGGCATCTGCATGTCAAAGGCCGTGACCCGGGTGCCCCAGTAGTCGCGGTAGCTGCTGACGGCCGCCTGCGACGGTGAGACTTTCATCGACGACTCCAGCACCACCTGCTGGGGGTCCGTCAGCGGCGTCATGCGGGCTTCGTTGTAGGAGAGCGTGACGCGTTTGTTGTACTGGTACGCGGTCTTGTGGATGATACTGAGCCGGGTCATGAAACTTCTCCCACCCAGGCCAGTTCGTCTGCCTGATTGAAGTACTTGCGGGAAATGGCGTCCGAGGCCTGTGAGACGGCTTTCTGCACGCGTTCCATGTGTTCGGGCAATTCCGACATCAGGTCGTCGGTGCGGTGGAACTCGAGGAAGGTCCGGGCCTGGCCCACAATCCGGCGGGCGTCGTTGATGAAGCCGACACGCTGGGCCGAGGGGTCCAGCATGGCCAGGCACTCGTCGGCGTCGCGCAGGGCATACACGATGGAGCGCGGGAACAACCGGTCCAGGAGCAGGAACTCCGCCGCGTGCTGGTCGCCGAACGCGGCGCGCCGGGTCCGTAGGAAGGACTCGTAGGCCCCCGCGCAGCGGAGCATGTTCACCCACGACATCCCGGCCGAGAGGACGTCCCTGGTGGAGAGCATCCGCGCGGTCATGTCGGCGCGTTCCAGCGACCGGCCCAGGACCAGGAACTGCCAGCTCTCGTCGTGGCTCACCGTGGTGTCCGCGAGGCCGCTGACCATGGCCGTGCGTTCCAGCACCCAGTTGCAGAAGCGGTAGGTGCCCACGACGTCCTTGCGGTGCTGGTTAAGCCCGTAGTACGTGGTGTTCAGGCTCTCCCAGAGCCCGGACGACACAGTTTCCCGGGCGCGGCGGGCGTTCTCCCGCGCCGCGCCCAAAGAGCCGGCAATGGACGTGGCACTCTGCTTGTCGTAGGCGAGGGCGTTGAGCAGCTCGGGGAGGCCGAAGTCCTCGCTCTGCGCCCGGGCGCCCATCACGGCGAGGAGTTCCTGCGCCACCGCGCGCTGTTCCTCCATCGGCAGGTGGTTGAGCCGCTCGAGGTGGACGTCGAGGATCCGGGCGGTGCCGTCAGCCCGTTCCACATAGCGGCCGATCCAAAACAGTGACTCGGCGATACGGCTAAGCATCCGCGGTTACCTCCTGCGCATCGGATATCTGAAATGAGGAACTTGGCGTGCCGGGGGTCACTGCTGCTGCTCTTTCTGGCTGTCGCGCCAGTTGCTCTCCACGGGCCAGACCGAGACCCGCTCGCGGATTGCGATGGCGGGCCGGGGAATGGTCTCCACCGGGACCTGCGGCGAATCCGCCAGCACCCAGGTGTCCTTGGAGCCGCCGCCCTGGCTGGAGTTCACGATCAAAGACCCCTCCTTGAGCGCCACCCGGGTCAAACCGCCGGGCAGGACCCAGACGTCGTCGCCGTCGTTGACCGCGAAGGGGCGCAGGTCCACATGCCGCGGGCCGAACCTGTCGCCGCTCAGCGTGGGGACGGTGGAAAGCTGCAGGACCGGCTGCGCGATCCAGCCGCGGGGATCCGCGATGACGCGGCTGCGCAGCGCCTCGAGTTCGTCCCTGGACGCGTCCGGGCCGATCACCAGGCCCTTGCCGCCGGAGCCGTCCACGGGCTTGACCACCAGCTCGGCCAGGTTGTCCAGGACGTATTCCCGGGCTTCCTCCTCCTCCAGCCGGAAGGTGTCCACGTTGGCGATGACGGGTTCTTCGTTCAGGTAGTAACGGATGAGGTCCGGCACATAGCTGTAGACCAGCTTGTCGTCGGCGACGCCGTTGCCCACGGCGTTGGCGATGGTGACGCCGCCGGCGCGGGCGGCGTTGACCATGCCCGGGCAGCCGAGCATGGAATCGGCGCGGAACTGCAGCGGGTCCAGGAACTCGTCGTCGATCCGTTTGTAGATAACATCCACGCGCTGTTCGCCTGCGGTGGTGCGCATGTAGACCCGGTTGCCGCGGCAGATGAGGTCGCGGCCCTCGACGAGTTCCACACCCATCAGGCCGGCCAGCAGGGTGTGTTCAAAATAGGCGCTGTTGAAGACGCCCGGGGTCAGCACCACCACGGTAGGATCGTCGACGCCGGCGGGGGCCGTCTTGCGCAGGGCGGACAGCAGGCGGCGGGGATACTCTTCGACCGGCCGGATCAGCTGCTGGCCGAACGCTTCGGGCAGGCCCTTGGCCATGGCCCGGCGGTTCTCCAGAACATAGCTCACACCGGACGGCACCCGGACATTGTCCTCGAGGACACGGAAGGTCCCCTCCGCGTCGCGGACGACGTCGATGCCGGAGACGTGGACGCGGACGCCGCCGGCCGGCTCAAAGCCGTGCACCTGGCGGTGGAAGTGGGCGCTTGTGGTGACCAGCTGGCGGGGGATCACGCCGTCGGCCACCACCGTCATTTTGTCGTAGACGTCGTTGAGGAAGGCCTCGAGCGCCCGGACGCGCTGGGCCACGCCTTTCTCCAGGATGGTCCATTCGTCGGCCGGGATGACCCGGGGGACGATGTCCAGCGGGAAGGGCCGTTCCTCCCCCGCGAAGTCGAAGGTGACCCCGCGGTCCAGGAACGTGCGCGCCATGGAGTCGGCACGGGCGGTGACATCGGCCAGCGAGAGTTCCCGCAGGGCCCCGGCAACCTGCCCGTAGGACTTCCTGGCCTGCTGGCCCGAAGCGAACATCTCGTCATAGGCGCCGGTGCGGCCGGCCGCTTCGGAGTAATCCTGGAAAAGATCAGACATGCCGACTAGCAAATCACCTTTTTGTTACGAAATCATGTCGGCAGGGCCGCGTCGGGTGGTGCGCACCGTCTTTTCCGGCCGCTTACGGCAAGGTAGGGGCGTGCCCTCGTTCCCGCTGAAGCCCGCAGCAGCCACTTCCGCGGCAGGTCCCGGCCTGCTCGCCGCCGCGGCCGCCGTCGGGCTTGCCCTTGCCGTCCACACGATGGTCCCGGTCCTGCCGTCGATGACGCTGGCCGTGGTGCTGGGACTCCTCGCCGCGAACCTGCCGGGCGTCTCCGTCTGGACTGCGGACGCAGGACGGCCGGGACTGGACTTCGCCGGCAAACACCTCATGCGCGCCGGGATCGTGGTCCTTGGCCTGAAGGTAAGCATCGTGGATGTGCTGGGGCTGGGCTGGGCTGCCCTGCTCCTGATCACCGGCGTGGTGCTGGCCGCCTTTGCGGGAACCTACGGCATCAGCCGGCTGTTCCGGCTCCCGCCGCAGGTATCCCTGCTGATCGCCACCGGTTTTTCGATCTGCGGGGCCTCCGCCATCGGAGCCATGGCCGCGGTCCGCCGGATCCGGCAGGAGGACACCGTCCTCCCGGTGGCCCTCGTGACCCTGTGCGGCACGCTCGCCATCGGCGGGCTGCCCCTGCTGATGCGGCCCCTGGGGCTCGGCCCGGAAGAGTTCGGGGCCTGGGCCGGGGCCTCGGTGCACGACGTCGGCCAGGTAGTCGCCACCGCGCAGACCGCCGGGACGGCGGCGCTGGCAGTCGCCGTCGTCGTCAAACTGACCCGGGTGATCCTGCTCGCGCCCATGGTCGCCGCCGCGGGTCTGCTCCACCGCTCTGGCGCCGCTGTCACTACCGCGGGCGGCGCGGGCGGGAGGCGTCCCCCGATCGTCCCGCTCTTTGTGCTCGGCTTCGTTGCGCTGGCGGCTGTGCGGTCCACGGGCTGGCTCTCCCCCGGTGTCCTCGAAGCGGCCGCGGTGCTGCAGGACCTGCTGCTGGGAATGGCGCTCTTCGGCCTCGGCTCCGCGGTCCGGGCGGGCCAACTCCTGCACACCGGCGCGCGGGGGCTGCTGGCCGCGCTGGCATCCTGGCTGCTGATTGCCGGGCTGGGGCTGGGCGCCGCGCTCCTTATGCTCCGGCAGGGTTGAGCCGCCCGTCGGGTGAGCCGGGACACAGCATGCGTGATTAGATAGCGGGGTGTCGAACCAGAACCTGCGCCGCGATGAAGCCGCGGCCCGCTCAGCCCTGATCACCACCCACAGCTACGATGTGACCCTAGACGTCCGGCAGGCAGTCGATGTGAACGTCGCAGGCTACCCCAGCCGGAGCGTGATCAATTTTTCCGCCGGCGAGGGCTCCGCCACCTTCCTGGACTTCATCGGCAGCGACGTGCACAGTGTGTTCCTCAACGGCGCGGATCTTCCCGTCGCCGACGTCGTGGACGGCTCCCGGATCCGCCTCGACAACCTCCGGGCCGAGAACCAGGTCACCGTGAACGGCACCGCGCTCTTCAGCACCTCCGGCGAAGGCATGCACCGCTTCTTCGACCCGGCCGACGGCCACTGCTACCTCTACACCCAGTACGAGCCCGCCGACGCCCGCCGGGTCTTCGCGAACTTCGAACAGCCCGATCTCAAGGCCGAATTCACCTTCCATGTGATGGCCCCCGCGGAATGGCAGGTGGCCTCCAACGGCGTCGAAACCCGGCGCACCCCGCTGACGTCCGACCCCGCCACGAGCCGCTGGGACTTCGCCCCGACCAAGGCGATGTCCACCTACATCACCACGGTGCTGGCCGGCCCTTACTTTAAGGCCGAGGACGCCTGGCGCAAAACGCTCGACGACGGAACCGGCCTGGACGTTCCGCTGGCCTTGTACTGCCGCGCCTCGATGGCACCCTCCTTTGACGCCGCGGCGCTCTTCACGCTCACCAAGAACGGCCTGGACTTTTTCAACGACCTCTTCGACTTCCCGTATCCGTGGGGCAAATACGACCAGGCGTTTGTGCCTGAGTACAACCTCGGTGCGATGGAAAACCCCGGGCTGGTGACGTTCACCGACAGCTACGTGTTCGCCTCCCGGGCCGCCGATTCGCAGTACCAGGCCCGCGCCAACACCCTGCTCCACGAGATGGCGCACATGTGGTTCGGCGACCTCGTCACGATGCAGTGGTGGGACGATCTATGGCTCAAGGAATCCTTCGCCGACTACATGGGCACCCTCGGCGTCGACCGGACCACCGGCTGGTCCACTGCCTGGGTGAACTTCGCCAGCAACCGCAAGGCCTGGGCCTACATGCAGGACCAGCTGCCCACCACACACCCCATCGTCGCCGACATCCCGGACCTTGAGGCGGCCAAGCAGAACTTCGACGGGATCACCTACGCCAAGGGTGCCTCGGTGCTCAAGCAACTCGTTGCCTTCGTGGGCTTCGAGGCGTTCATTGCCGGCTCCCGGCAGTACTTCAAGGACCATGCCTACGGCAACACCACCCTGGCTGAACTGTTGGCCGCGCTGGGCGCCGCCTCCGGCCGCGACCTCGGGGAGTGGGCACGCCAGTGGCTGCAGACCGCCGGCATCTCGACCCTCTCCAGCGAGATCGAGGAGAATGACGGCGTGCTGGGCACCGTGACACTGTTGCAGGACGCGGAGGACCCCATCACCGGCCGGCAGGAACCCCGCCCGCACCGGCTGCGCATCGGCCTCTACGAAACGGACGACGCCGGCGCCCTGGTCCGCACCGACAGCATCGAGGCCAACGTCAGCGGCGCCCGCACCCTGGTGGCGGAACTGTCCGGCAAGGCGCGCCCGGCCCTGCTGCTGGTGAACGACGAGGACCTCAGCTACGCGAAGGTGCGGCTGGATCCCTATTCGGAAGCCACTGTGCGGAGCTCCCTGGATAGACTCGGCGACCCAATGGCCCGTGCCCTATGCTGGACTGCCCTGTGGGATTCGGCCCGCGACGCCGTCACGCCGGCGTCCCTCTACGTGAGCGCCGCGCAGCGCTTCGGCCCCGCAGAAACCGGCATCGGCGTGCTGCTCAATGTGCTTGGCAATGCCGCCACGGCGATCGAACGCTACGTGCCCAGGGCCCGGCGGGCCGAGGTCCGGCACGGATTCCTGACCGTCGCGGCCACCGAACTCCGGCGGGCCGAACCGGGCTCGGACCAGCAGCTGGCGTGGGCACGCACGCTGGCTGCCACGAGCCGTTTCGACGCCGGTTACCTCGACCAGGTCCGCGGCATCCTGGACGGCAGCACGGTCATTGACGGCCTGTCCGTCGATGCCGAACTGCGCTGGAACCTGTGGCACGCGCTGGCCGCCAACGGCCAGGCCACCCCGGAGCAGCTGGATGGGGAGCTGGCACGGGACAACACCGCCGCAGGCAAGTCCGGCCACGCCACCGCCCTCGCGGCCCGCCCCGAACCGGACGTCAAAGAAGCGGCCTGGCAGGAAGCCGTGCACGGCGCCGCGCTCTCCAACCAGCTGCTCAGCGCCACCATTGCCGGTTTCACCACCGCCCCGGCGTCGCTGCTTGGCGGTTTCATCGACCGGTATTTCGAGTGCCTGGAGGAGGTCTGGGCCGGGCGCAGCATTGAGATTGCCAGTCGGATCGTCCGCGGCCTCTACCCGGCCGGGCAGGATCTGGACGGGCACGGTGCCGACCCGGATACACACGCGGTGATCGCCCGGACCGACAATTGGCTGGCCGAACACCCGGAAGCGCCGCGGGCGCTGCGCCGCATCATCATTGAACAGCGCAGCCACCTGCACCGTGCCCTCAAGTCACAGGCGCTGACTGCCAACCCCCCATCGACTGCTCCGTAACCGCCCTATTGGCGGCTCAAAACGGCAGTTACGGAGCAATGGACGGGGTTGTGGGGCGTTTTATGGCACGCGGTGCAACCATTCCGTTGTGCCGAACTTGGTGTCCACCCGATCCTGTGCGGTAGCCAGTTCGGCGTCGGTGAGCTCCGAGGCCGTCGCGGCGTAGCGTTCGGTGAAGACCTCCAACATGGCGGCTACGATTTCGCCGCGGGCCAGCCCGGTCTGGCGGCGCAGCGGATCCACCCGCTTCTTAGCGCTTGTGGTGCCCTTGTCGGAGAGTTTCTCCTTGCCGATCCGCAGCACCTCGACCATTTTGTCGGCGTCGATGTCATAGCTCATCGTGACGTGGTGGACCATGCCGCCGTTGGCGAGCCGCTTCTGCGCGGCGCCGCCGATCTTGCCCTGTTCCGTGGCAATGTCGTTAAGCGGGACGTAGAAGGCGCTGATCCCCAATTTCCTGAGGGCAGCCATGACCCAGGCATCGAGGAAGCCGTAGGAGTCCGCGAAGCTGATGCCGTCAACGAGGGTCTGCGGCAGGTACAGCGAATAGGTGATGCAGTTGCCGGCCTCCATGAACATCGCGCCGCCGCCGCTGATCCGGCGGACCACGCTGATGCCGTGCCGGGCCACGCCGTCGGGATTGACTTCGTTGCGGACCGACTGGAAACTGCCGATCACCACGGAGGGTTCCTGCCAGTCCCAGAAGCGCAGGGTCGGGTTCCGCCGGCCGGCGCCGACCTCTTCCGCGAGCACTTCGTCCAGGGCGACGTTGACGTGGGTGGGCAGTACCGAGGGAGCGATGACGTTCCAGTGGTGGTCGGCCCAGCCCGTGGCCTTCGCGAGGGCACGCCGGACGGTGACGGCCACGGCGTCCGCGGAGAAGCCGAACAGGACCGCGTCCGCGGGCAGGGCCGCGGTCACGGCGGCAGCGATGTCCGCGGCGCCGACGTCCGCCGGGAGGCCGGTAAGGGCCCCGTTGATCGCCAGCAGCGCCTCGTCCGGCTCGAGGAAGAAGTCGCCGCTGAGCGAGACACTGGCCAGGACGCCGCCGACGACGTCGAAGTCGGCCACCACGAGTTTGCCGCCGGGGACCTTGTACTCCCCGTGGCGGCGGCCGCCGTCGTCGTCGCTGCCGGATGGGGTGACGAGGGGAAGGGATGTCATGTCCTCAATCCTGCCATGGCTGTGCGGCGAGGGGCCCGGACGGCGAGGGGACCGGACGCAAAAAGCCCGCACCGGTGACGGTGCGGGCTTTTCCAAAAGACCTTGGGGAGAAGAAGTTACTTCTTGCCGCCGAAGCCCTTGAAGCGAGCGTTGAAGCGCTCGACGCGGCCTGCAGAGTCCATGATGCGCTGCTTGCCCGTGTAGAACGGGTGGGACTCGGAGGAGATTTCGACGTCAATAACCGGGTAGGTGTTTCCGTCTTCCCACTCGATGGTCTTCTTGGAAGACACGGTGGAGTTGGTCAGGAACTTAACGCCGGAAGCCAGGTCGTTGAAAACAACAGCTTCGTACTTCGGGTGAATATCAGACTTCATAATTGGGCCTTTGTTCGCACAACTGGATTTTGCCAGTTGCCAGGTATGAATGGGATGGCCGGCGGAATGAACCGGACGGCCAGCTATCAATCATAGCGGAAAGCCGGGGCCCCTGCCGCCCGTGGAATCCCGCGGTTTAGTCCAGTCTGCAGGCCGGACCTCAGTACCGATTCAGTGATGTGGACGTAGTTCCCAGAACGCCACGGCGGACGCCGCCGCAACGTTGAGCGAGTCCACGCCGGCGCGCATGGGGATTTTCACGGTGAGGTCGACGGCGGCGAGGGTTCCTGCACTCATCCCGGCACCCTCGGTGCCGAGCACCAGGGCCAGCTTCTCCGGTTTCCGGGCGGCCAGATCATCGAGGTCCACGGCGTCGCCGGTGAGCTCCAGGGCGGCCACGGTGAAGCCGTGCTCCTTCAACACCCGCAGATCCCCCGGCCAGTCGTCCAGCCGCGCCCAGGGCACCTGGAACACGGTGCCCATGCTGACCCGGACGCTGCGGCGGTACAAGGGGTCCCCGCAGCGCGGCGAAACGAGGACGGCGTCCAAGCCCAGCGCCGCGGCGGAGCGGAAGATTGCGCCCACGTTGGTGTGGTCCACAATGTCCTCCAGCACGGCGACCCGGCGCGCCCCGGCGAGCAGCGCGGGCAGCGGAACGGGTTCCGGGCGGTGCATGGCGGCCATCGCGCCGCGGTGCAGATGGAACCCGGTGATGTCCTCAAGGAGCGCGGCGGTGCCGATGTAGGCCGGCACCTCCGGATACTGCTCAAAGATGTCCCCAAGGTCCTCGAGCCATTTTTCGGCCAGGAAGAAGGAGCGCGGCCGGTGTCCTGCCGCCAGCGCACGGCGCAGGACGCGGGAGGATTCCGCGATATACATACCCTCGGCCGGTTCCCGCAGCTTGCGCAGGTGCACATCAGTCAGCCGGGTGTAGTCGGAAACCCGCGGGTCGTCGGCGGATTCGAGGTGGTGGAAGGTCACTGGCGGGCCATTTCAGCGGAAGGTTGCAAGCGGAAGATCATACAGGGGTTGCAAGCGGAGGTTTCTACAGAAACTTTCTACGGAAGACGGGAACGGACTATTCGAACAGCTTGGCGATCATAAAGCCCAGCGCGGTGAGGCCCAGGCAGAAGATGACCCCGCGCAGGACCACCGGGGAGAGCTTCCGCCCCACCTTGGAGCCGATCACGCCGCCGATCAGGGAGCTCACGGCGATCAGCCCGACGACGGTCCAGTTGATCCGGTCGAAGGCGAACAGCAGGTAGGAGGCCGCCGCGACCACGTTCACGCCGAGGACCAGAAAGTTTTTCATCGCGTTGGCGTTCTGGATGGTCCCGGTCATGAACACCCCGAGGATACCGACCAGCAGGATGCCCTGCGCGGCCACGAAGTACCCGCCATAGACGCCGGCCAGGTAGACCAGGCCCACGAGGATGACGCCGTGGCTCCGGTCGCGGATGGCGTGTTGGGGGTTCTGTTCCCGGTTCCGGACCCACTGCTGGAGCTTGGGCTGGAACACGACCATCAGCAGTGCCAGGACGATCAGCGCAGGGGCGGCGTAGTGGAAGACCGTCTCCGGCAGGTGCAGCAGCAGGTAGGCGCCCGTGATGCCGCCCAGCAGGGAGGCAGGCAGCAGCTTCAGGAGCTGCCTGCCACGGCCGGCAACTTCCTTGCGGTAGCCCCAGGCCCCGGCCGCGTTGCCGGCCACGAGGCCCATCGCGTTGCTGATGGACGCCGTGACGGGCGCGAAGCCGAGGGCGATCAGGACCGGGAAGGTCACCAGGGTGCCGGACCCGACAACGCTGTTGATGGTTCCGGCCCACAGCCCGGCGAAGAAGATGAAGACGCTGCTGAGGAGCTCCACGCGCTGTCCGCGGCCCGGTCAGCGGCGGGCGGTGGCGGTGTAACGCCCGGCGGTGACGCTGACGTCCAGCGGCAGCCCGAAGGTCCGGCTCAGGTTTTCGGCAGTCAGGACCCCCGCGAGCGGACCCTGGGCGATGACGCCGCCGTCGCGCATCAGCATTGCGTGGGTGAATCCGGGCGGGACCTCTTCGAGGTGGTGGGTGACCAGGACAATGGCGGGGGCATCTTCATCGCGGGCGAGCTCGCCAAGCCGGTGGACGAGGTCCTCGCGGCCGCCGAGGTCGAGGCCGGCGGCCGGTTCGTCGAGGAGCAGCAGTTCCGGGTCCGTCATGAGGGCGCGGGCGATCTGGACGCGTTTGCGTTCCCCCTCGGAGAGCGAGGCGAACGGCCGGTTGAGCAGCGGTCCCATACCCCATTCGTTCAGGAGGCCAAAGGCGCGGCGTTCGTCGTCCTTCTCGTAACCCTCGCGCCAGCGCCCGGTGACGCCATAGGCTGCGGTCACCACGACGTTGAGGACCGTCTCGTGTCCGGGGATCTGGTTGGCCAGGGCGGCCGAGGACAGGCCGATCCGCGGCCGGAGTTCAAACACGTCGACGGCGCCGAGGATTTCTTCCAGGATGCCGGCCATGCCGGACGTGGGGTGGATCCGGGCGGCGGCAACCTGCAGCAGCGTGGTCTTGCCGGCGCCGTTGGGGCCCAGGATCACCCAACGCTCGCCTTCTTTGACCTGCCAGTCCACCTTGTCCAGGAGGGTTTTAGCCCCTCGTACAACGCTGACGGCGGCCATTTCAAGAACATCACTCATAGGAGTAGACACTAGGACAAAAGCGTGGACGACTGATAACCGGAACGCCACGGATTCAAGCCGCCCTCGGTGCGCTCGCTAGGATTGCAGCCATGACTTTGAACGTGACCGCGGTCAGCTACGGCTTGAAACTGTCCCAGCCCGAGGTGCGGCGTCTACGCGCCGCGCTGACCGCCGCCGGGGTGACGCTCGACGCCGGGACCCGCACCGGAAATGGCCGCTTTGAGGTATACACCGCTGGCGGAACGCTGGAGACCGGCCCCGCCGACGTCGACGGCGAATCGGCGCTGGCCGGGCTGCGCCGGGCGGTAACGGACAACGGCGTCGACGGCGTCGATACCGCCATCGTGCCGGCGGCCCTGCGCAACGCCCCGCGGAGATTCCTCCTCATGGACGTGGACTCGACACTGATCCAACAGGAGGTCATCGAGCTCCTGGCCGCCTACGCCGGCAAACGCGCGGAAGTCACCGCGGTGACGGAGGCCGCGATGCGCGGCGAACTGGACTTTGCCCAGAGCCTGCACGCCCGCGTAGCCGTCCTTGCCGGGCTGCCCGCCGACGTCGTCGTGTCCGTCCGCGCTGAAGTGACGCTGAGCCCGGGCGCGGCCGAGCTGGTGGCGGCCTTCCGGTCCGCGGGCCACGCGGTGGCCGTGGTGTCCGGCGGTTTTAACCAGGTCCTCGGGCCGATCGCCGAGGGCCTCGGCCTGGACTACTGGATCGCCAACGAACTTGAAATCGTCGACGGCGCCCTCACCGGACGGGTCCTCGGCGATGTGATCGACCGTGCGGCCAAGGCGAGGTACCTGCGCGAATGGGCCGCGAAAGAGGGCATCCCGATGGAGCACACGATTGCCGTGGGCGACGGCGCCAACGATCTTGACATGCTGGGCGCCGCCGGGATCGGCATCGCATTCAACGCCAAGCCGGCCGTCCGTGCCGCCGCTGACGCCGTGGTGAACCTGCCGTACCTCGACGCCGTCCGGCATATCGCCGGGGTCTGAGGCCGGGCTGACAAAGACGAAGGCCGGGGCGGTTTGCCTCGGCCTTCGTTGCGTTCCGCCTGCGTGGCGGGTGCCTAGTTGTTGCTCTTTCCAAAGTAGTCGGCTCCGCCGACATACTCGGTGTGGCCCGGCTCGACGTCGGCCGTGACCATCCTGGCGACCTCGGCGGCGAACTCCTCGACCGAGTAGAGCTTCCCGGCTTCAGCGCGGCGGGCCTCGATGGCGCCCGGGTTGGAGCGGTCCAGCAGGGTGGCAGTGACGGTGCCCTCGATCATGTCACCGGAGACGACGACGAGGGAGATTCCCTTCTCGGCCAGGTTCGGCACGAGTTCGCGAAGCGCATCCTCGCCGGCGCGCTTGCTGCGGGCCACCTGCTCGTACTCCGGCATCGTGGGAACGGTGGTGATGAAGTGGGCCTGGTGACTGGTGACGAAGACGACGCGGGAGCCCTCGGGCATCAGCAGCACAGCAGCATTGAGCAGGTTCACCTGGGCGTCACGGTTGAGCTTGAGCGCGTAGCCCTCCTCCATTCCGGATTCCATCCCGCCGGAAGCGTTGAGGACCAGGATGTCGAGTGAGCCGAAGTTCTCCATGGCGGCGCTGGCCAAGGCCTGGACGCCTTCCTGGCTGGTAAGGTCTGCGCCCACGGCGGCGGCGCGGCCGCCCGCGGCCTCGATTTCCGTCACCACCTTGTTGGCACGCGGTGCCTTCTGGCGGTAGTTGACCACGACGGCGGCGCCCTCGGCAGCGAGGATCTTGGCGACTTCGGCACCGATACCCCTCGATGAACCGGTCACAATTGCGGTCTTGTTGTCCAGCAGTCCCATACGAGCTCCTTTGTTCCAAACGTCCAAAAACGGTGGGTCTGCAGACCATCATGCCAGCGGCGCCCGGGTTTTCGATTGTTCGGGTTCCACAAAGAAGCCGTATGGGGCTAGTTCAGCCGACGGGGAGCCTTCCACCGGGGCGCCTTCCACCGGGGTGGCGGACTGGCTGCAGGGAGCCTACGGGAACGGCCGCCACGTCAGCTGTGGTCGATCCTGATCTTTTTTGCGGGAGCGTCCGGCGCGGTTACGGGAGCAGGTGCCCTCACTTCCAGGACGCCGTCCTTGTAGATGGCCGTAATGTCTTCTTCCCGGGCGCCCGGCGGCAACGCAATGCTGCGCGTGAACGAGCCGTAGCGGAACTCCGAGCGGTAGCCGGTCTTGCTCCTATCCTCCGTCTGCTCCGCGCGTTCTGCTCTGATGTGCAGCATGCCCTCACTGACAGAGACGTCCACGTCCCTGTCGGGGTCGATCCCCGGTACTTCGGCGCGCACCACCAGAGTGCTGCCGTCAACGAACTGTTCGACCTTGATGGACGGCGTCATCGTCAGGTCGCCGTCGAGGAAACGCTTGATCGGCTCCAACACGTCCGAAGGTACCCACTTGTTGAGTTCAGCCATGATTCTCCTCCTGGATCCATGCCCTGCCCTGATGCGGTCATGGGCTGTAGCACCATTGCACACCTCGGCAGCCCCTGCGCTAAGGGCAGAAAGTCCTATCCTGGCTGACACAGCGGGTACAGCGGGTACCGCGGCGCGACCGGCCAGCGCCGGTGGCTCCCGCCGTCGTCGTCGGCAGCGGGTAGACCTGGGCTGAGCGGCGGTCGACGACGGCGCAAAGGCTGGGCTGACGTCAACGAATGCGTCCCGGGGCGTTGGTCGGTGCCTGGATCACGCAGTAACGCAGCCGATGTGATCGTTGTTGTCGGTGCTCCCTGATGTAATTGAGGTATGGAAAGCAGGAGAGTGTGGAGTGCGGAGAGCAGGGCGGCGGTGGCGGATGTCGCGGCTTCCGCTGCCGTGCTGGCTGCTTTCATTGGCGCTGGCGCGGACCACGCTGATCCGTCCGGCGCGGATACCCTGCGTGGCGTTGATCCGTCCGGCGCCGATTCACTGCCGGGCGCCGACACCCTGGGTGACGGCGATCCGGTGCGGGATCTGGCCGATGATTGCCTGGACGCCCTCGCGGACGTGGCCCGGTTGGAGGCCCGGACCGCGGCGCTGAAGGTGCGGCTGGCCGCGGACTACGTCCAGGCCACCCTGTCCCTGGTACCCCCGGGAGCGTCCCCGCAGGAACGCACCATGCAGGAAATGGCGCTGACCGCCGAAGTCGCCTGTGTCCTGACTATCAGCGAACGAAGCTCCCGGGCGCTCCTGGCCGACTGCCAGGCCCTCACGACGGCACTGCCGCTGACCCTGGGAGCCCTGCAGGCCGGGACGATCTCCTGGGCCCACGCGAGGATCATCTGCGAGGAAACCAGCACCCTGGACCGGCACGGGGCGGCCGGGCTGGAAGCGCACTTCCTGGACCCCGGCGCGCCGAACCCCGCCCGCGGGGCCCCGCCCGGGGAGCTCGTGCCGTCCCGGTTCCGTGCCAAAGCCCGCACCTGGCGCGAACGCCACCACCCGGTCAGCATCGAGACCCGCCACAGCAACAGCGCTGCGGACCGGCGGGTCGAGTACCTCCCGGACCGGGACGGTATGGCCTGGCTCTCGGCCTACCTCCCGGCCGGCACCGCCGCAGGGATCTGGGACCGGACCACCGCCGCCGCCCGCGCCCTCCAAAACCCTGACGAGGCCCGGACCCTCGCCCAGCTCCGCGCCGACATCACCGCCACCTGGCTCCTCACCAACGGCACCACCTGCGGACCAGACGACAGCGGTGTTCCGTCCCCGCGGGCGCAGGTCCTGATCACCGTCCCGGTCCTGTCCCTCCTCGGCGTCACCGGGGAACCGGCCATGTTGGACGGGTACGGGCCGATCCCGCCGTCCATGGCCCGGCGCCTGATCGCCGAGGGCGCCGAGTCCTTCCACCGGGTCCTGACCGACCCCCGGGACGGTACGCCCCTGGAAATCGGGAGGACCAGCTACCGCCTCACCAAAGCCCAGCGTCAATGGCTCCGGCTCCGCGACGGCAGATGCCTCTTCCCGGGCTGTAACAACCACTCCCTGGACAACGACGCGGACCACCTCCTGGCCTGGGCCGACGAAGGCACCACCGGCATCTCCAACCTCGGACAAACCTGCCCCCGCCACCACCGCCTCAAACACAACACCGCCTGGACCCCTGCCGGGGCCGGCAAGGACAGCCCGCCAGGGTGGACCTCACCCACAAACAGGCACTACCCCAGCGAACACCAGGACTGGGAACCACCCCACTGGCCCGATTGGTCCCTCGCCGTGGCCGCGGCCATGACCACGGAAACAGACATGACCGCGACCATGGCCATGGACATGGACACACTCCCGGACCACAGCCTGCCCACAGAACCAGGCCGTCATCCCGACCCGCCTCCCACCGGGATCCCCGGCCAGGACCCGGACCCGAAACAGGCCCCGGACCCCGGCCCGGACCTGAAACAGCCCCCGGATCCTTTCCCGGACTGGCACTCATTCACGGCCGGACACCAGCTCCCAGCCGCTGGCACCGAGGTTCCATGCTGGCCAGACCCCGCCTCTGAAGCGGTCCCCGAGACATTCCTCTTACAAGGTGCCTGATTGTCACGGCGACTGATCGCGCAGATTCGAGCCGCTCTTTTGCTGACTGCAGCCCATCCACGTTGGTGGCCTGCAGGTACCAGGGCCTGTGTCCAAAGTGGGCCCTGACCTGATTGGCATGACGGAACCATGTTGCCGGCTATGGCCGTGACGGCTTCGCAGCGGAAGTGGATTGAATCATTGATGCCCGGTTCCGACAGGAGCCGGGGCCGGACTCGGCGACGGGGCCGTTCCAAGATCACCGTCGTCGGAGCCACAACAGGTCAATTGCGGGCGGGAGATCGTTGGCGTGCCCCCTCAGCGACCTCCGGCCTGCGGCTAACCGCTCGGAACTGCCACCGCCACCTCAATTGCGACGGAACCTGGGAACAGATCGACTACAGGATCCCCGGGAACTACGGGATCCCCGGGTCACCAAGCCACCAAGCCACCAAGCCACCTAGCCACCAGCCGACCGCAAGGAGGCTTAGTGGCCCATGCCGAGGCCGCCGTCGACCGGGATGACGGCGCCGGAAATGTAGGCGGCCTCATCGCTGGCGATCCAGCGGACGACGTTTGCCACCTCGGAGGCTTCGGCGAAGCGGCCGGCCGGGACCTTATCGAGGTAATCCTTCCGGGTTGCTTCGGGCAGTTCCGCCGTCATGTCCGTGTTGATGAAGCCGGGTGCCACAACATTCGCGGTGATGCCGCGGCCGCCGAGTTCGCGGGTCAGGGAACGGGCGATGCCGACGAGGCCTGCCTTGGAAGCCGAGTAGTTGATCTGGCCCGGCGCGCCGTACAGGCCTGACACGGAGGAAATCAGGACCACTCGGCCCTTGCGTGCCCGGATCATGCCCCTGGAGGCCCGCTTGATGACGCGGAAGGCGCCGGTGAGGTTGGTGTCGATGACGGAGGTGAAATCGTCCTCGCTCATGCGCATCAGCAGGGTGTCTTTCGTGATGCCGGCGTTGGCCACCAGCACCTCGACGGGGCCGTGCGCGGCCTCAACCGCGGCGAACGCGGCGTCCACGGAGGCTTCATCGGTGACGTCCGCCGTGACCCCGAGGATGCCCGCGGGGAGCGTCGATGCGCTGCGGTAGGTCACGGCCACCTTGTCCCCGTTGGCGAGGAAGGCCTCGGCGATGGCGAGGCCGATTCCGCGGTTGCCGCCGGTGATCAGGACGCTGCGGCCGGTGGTTGCTGTATCAGGCATGTTGCTGCTCCGGGATTCTGCGGCGGGACAATGCCGCGCTGGGGGCTGGATTTTCCTGCCTTCGATCTTAGCGCCCGGCAGCCCTGTGTTTTGGCGGCACCCCCGATGGTGAGAGAATTGGAGTAAGCCTTGGGAGCGTGATCTGACAGTCTTGACAATCAACAACCGATCAGGTGTGCCGATGCCCGGGAACCCGGATGCAGCATCCGGTGACATCGAGGTACACAGCATTACAGACGCCGCCACGGCGCACTCTGAAGAGATACGCCAGCGGATGATCAAGTACGCCGTAGCCATGGGGATCCGCATGGTGTGCCTGGTCCTGATTTTTGTTGTGGACGGCTGGTTTAAGGTGATCCCGATCATCGGCGCGGTGTTCCTGCCCTGGGTTGCCGTCATCGTCGCCAACGGCGGCGACCAAGCCGAGATCCACAGCGAGTCCCTGCTGGACTCCGCTCCGCTGGCCGAACTCGACGCCTCGGCCGCCGCGTCCCCGCCAGCGGACGGTTCCGGCCTCCCCGTGCCGGAGGACCCGTCGCTGACACTGTTGCAGGGTGAGCTGGTGGACGACGAAGAACGTGCCGGCGACGGCGAGCATGGGCGGGCAGTTTCATGAACCTCCTTGACCTGGCCGGACACGGCGCGCAGGCCGGGCCGCCCGCTGCAGTCTGCTCCCGCAAGGCCTGCCGGGCGGGCGCCGAATGGCAGCTGCTGTGGAACAACCCCAAAATCCACCCACCGGAGCGGCGCAAAATCTGGCTCGCCTGCGGACAGCACCGGGACTGGCTCGAGGACTATCTCCAGACCCGCGGGCTCTGGAAAGAAACCGCGGCGCTGGACACCGCAGGCGGGGCACGCTGAATGTACCGTTTTCTCTTCTCCAGTAAATGGCTGGGCTACCTTTTGCTGGCCGCAATCTTCGCCGCCGCCTGTGTGGGTCTGGGCCGCTGGCAGATGGACCGCCGGGCCGAGACGCTGGCCGAAATCAACCGCGTCACCTCCAACTATTCCGCCACGCCCGTTCCGTTCGCGGAGGTCGCGGACCAGTTCAGCTCACTGGAAGCGCACCGCGAGTGGACCCAGGTGGAACTGAAGGGCAGCTACGAACCGTCCGGCCAGCGCATCGTCCGCAACCGGCCGCTCAACGGCCAGCCCGGCTACGAGGTGGTGGTACCGCTTCGCCTCGAAACGGGCGAAACCGTCGTCATCAACCGTGGCTGGCTGCCCATCGGCAACAGGAACCCGGGCCGGCCCGACTCGGTACCTGCGCCGCCGGAGGGCACCGTGACCGTCATCGCCCGCTTGAAGCCTGCCGAGCCGGAGCTCCAGCGCGGCGCCCCTGACGGCCAGCTGGCGTCGATTGACCTTCCTGCCTACTCCGCGCAGCTGGGATATCCGCTGCTCACCGGCGCCTACGGCCGGCTGGCCGAGGAAACTCCTGCCGTGGCAGAGATGCCCTTCCCGTTCCCCAAGCCGACCACTGTTGAGGGAACGCATCTGTCCTACTCGCTGCAGTGGTTCGCATTCGGTGTCCTGATGTTCATCGGCTTCGGCTACGCGGCCCGGCAGCAGGCGCGGAACGCGGCCATTGACGCCGAGGATGCAGAAGCCGAGGGTGCCGGCGCAGATGGCGGCTACATGCATTCGAGCGGCCCGGCAGTCCGCCGTCGGCCGGTCCTCCGGACGCGGAAGAACGCGACCGCGGAAGAAGAGGAAGACGCCATTCTGGACGCGCAGGGGCTCTGAGGAGCGGCCATCCTGGCAGGATCACCGGCGCCGAAGTCCTGGCGGTCCGTTGATCCCAGGTGGAACTACGCCAGCGTGATCAGGTCCAGGTAGTCTTCGTTCCAGTGGTCCTCGATGCCGTCGGGCAGCAGCACGACGCGCTCGGGATTCAGCGCCGCAACGGCACCTTCGTCGTGACTCACCAGCACGACGGCGCCGGTGTAGTTACTCAGGGCCCCGAGGATCTCGGCGCGGCTGGCGGGGTCGAGGTTGTTTGTGGGCTCGTCGAGCAGCAGCACATTGGCACTCGAAGCAACGATGGTGGCCAGGGCCAGCCGGGTCTTCTCACCGCCGGACAGCACACCGGCGGGCTTGTCGACGTCGTCGCCCGAGAACAGGAACGAGCCCAGGATGTTGCGTACTTCCGCGTCATTCATGTCCGGGGCGGAGGAGCGCATGTTCTGCAGCACGGTGCGGTCCACGTCCAGCGTCTCGTGCTCCTGGGCGTAGTAGCCCACTTTCAGGCCGTGGCCCGCCACGACTTCGCCGGTGTCCGGCTTATCGACTCCGGCGAGCATCCGCAGCAGCGTGGTCTTGCCGGCGCCGTTGAGGCCCAGGATGACCACCTTGGAGCCGCGGTCGATGGCAAGGTCAACGTCGGTGAAGATCTCGAGTGAACCGTAGGACTTGCTGAGGCCGTCCGCGGTGAGCGGGGTCTTGCCGCAGGGTGACGGATCCGGGAAGCGCAGGGCCGCCACACGGTCGGTCGCGCGCACGGCTTCGAGCCCGCCCAGCAGACGCTCGGCCCGCTTTGCCATGTTCTGCGCTGCAACGGCCTTGGTGGCCTTGGCGCGCATTTTGTTGGCCTGGTCGATGAGGACCTGGGCCTTCTTCTCCGCGTTGGCGCGCTCCCGCTTGCGGGCACGCTCGTCCGTTTCGCGCTGCTGGAGGTAGCGCTTCCAATTCATGTTGTAGAAGTCGACCTTGGCGCGGTTGGGATCCAGCAGAAACACCTTGTTCACCGTGGCCTCGAGCAGCTCCGTGTCGTGGCTGATCACGATCAGGCCGCCCTGGTGGTTCTTCAGGAACTCGCGGAGCCAGGCGATGGAATCCGCGTCGAGGTGGTTGGTGGGCTCATCGAGGAGCATGGTTTCGGCGTCCGAGTACAGGATCCGGGCGAGCTCCACACGGCGCCGCTGGCCGCCGGACAGTGTCTTGAGCGGCTGGTTCAGCAACCGGTCCGGGAGCGCCAGGTTGGAGCAGATCGCGGCGGCCTCGGCCTCTGCCGCGTAGCCGCCGGCGGCCAGGAACTCAGATTCCAGCCGGTCGTAGCGGTTCATGGCTTTGCGCTGGACTTCGGCGTCCTCGCTGGCCATGTCCTCATGCGTCTGCTTGAGCTTATTGACGGCGATGTCCAGGCCGCGGGCGGCAAGGATCCGGTCGCGGGCCAGCTGCTCCATGTCCGGGGTCCGGGGATCCTGCGGCAGGTAGCCGATCTCGCCGCTGCGGGTCACCTTGCCGCCGGCGGGCAGGCCCTCGCCCGCGAGAACCCGGGTCAGTGTGGTCTTGCCTGCACCGTTACGGCCCACAAGGCCGATCTTGTCGCCCTTGTCGATCCGGAAGCTCACCTGGTCCATAAGGAGGCGGGCGCCGGCGCGCAGTTCGAGATCCTGGACGGTAATCAATGCAGCTAAGGCCTTTCACAACAGGGAACACCGCGGCACAACGGATGGAATCTGGAAGGGGCCGGGGCAGTGCGGCCGAGAGTTCGGCCTCGACCAGTCTACCGGCCCAGCCCCTGCCGGATGACAAGAGCCTGCTGGTGGGCCTCGTCCGCCGTTGGCGGCAGTCTCCATCATCCGGGCCGCCCGCTAGTGGGGCTCCTACAAAAACGCGCCGCCGCCGCCGCCGTATCGTGGCAGCCAGGACCCGCTTCCCCGTTCCATACGACAGGAAAACCCATGACCAAGATTGACAAAGTTGTCCCGGCCAGCGTCGACCCGGCCAGCGTCGACCCGGCCAGCGTCACTGCCACCGCCACCACTGCCACCGCCACCACCGCCACCGCCGCCACCGCCGCCGCCGCGCGGCGCAACCGCTGGAACGCCACCGACCTCGGCCTGATCGCCGTCTTCGCCGCCCTGGTTGCCGGTTCGGCGTTGATCGCCGCCATCCCCGTCGGCGGCCTCGGGGTCCCCATCACCCTTCAGACCCTCGCCGTTATGCTCACCGCGCTGGCGCTTGGCCCGGGCCGGGCCTTCGCCGCCGTCGGACTATACGTCCTCCTAGGACTGGCCGGGCTGCCGATCTTCAGCGGCGGACGCGCCGGACTCGGTGTCCTGGCCGGCCCGTCCGCCGGCTACATCCTGGCCTTCCCGCTCGCCGCCGCAGCGGCGGGCTGGCTGACCGTCGTCGTACTCCGCCGGACCGCGGGCCGCGCCGGGAAGATCCGCGGCATTCTCCTCTTCGCCGCAGCGATGGTGAGCAGCATCATCTTCGTCCACGGCCTCGGCGTACTCGGCATGATGGTCAACGCCAAACTGAGCCTGTCCGCGGCCTTCCTCGCCGACCTCGCCTATTACCCCGGCGATGTGATCAAGAACGCACTGGCCGTGACGATCGCACTGTCCCTGCACAAGGCCTTTCCGGACCTGTTGCTCCGCCGCGTCCGCACGGCAGCTGCCGGGCCGGTGAGCTCCCGCCCGTGAGCGTCGTCCTGGACCGGGTGGCCGTCCGTGTGACCGTTGACGGCCGTGCCGATCCCAAGACCCTGCTCGACGGGTTGTCACTGGACCTTGCGGAGCCGCGGATCGGCGTGATCGGCGCGAACGGCTCGGGCAAATCCACCCTCCTGCGGCTCTTCAACGGGCTGGTTGCCCCGAGTGCAGGCACCGTCATGGTGGACGGCCGCGACACCGTCCGCGCGGTGCGGGATGTCCGGCGCCACGTCGGCTTCGTCTTCACAGATCCGCTCTCCCAACTGGTGATGCCCACGGGACGCGAGGACGTGGAGCTGTCCCTGCGGCGGTCCGCGCGGAACCCGCAGGAACGCCGCGCCCGGGCTGAGGCGGCCCTGGAGCGTTTCGGGCTGCTGGCGCTGGCGGACCAGAGCATCTACGAGCTCTCCGGCGGGGAACGCCAGCTCCTGGCACTGGCCGCCGTCCTGGCTGTGGACCCCGAGGTGCTGGTGCTGGACGAGCCCTCCACCCTGCTGGACCTGCGCAACCGCGAGCTGCTGCGCCGGACCCTGGCGGGGCTGGGCCAGCAGATCATCCTGTCCACGCACGATCTTGAGTTCGCCCAGGACATGGACCGGGTCCTCGTGGTGGACGCCGGGAAGGTGGTGTTCGACGGCGGGCCCGCGGCCGCCGTCGCCCATTACCGTGCGCTGTGCTCGGCGGGAATGGCGCCGGGGCGGCCATGAGCGGACATGGTTTCCTGCTCGCCAACTATGTGCCCGGCACATCGGTGGTGCACCTCTCTCCGCTGTGGCTGAAGTTCGTGCTGGTGCTGGGATCCGGCATGGCGTCGTTCCTGATCTCCGACTGGGCCGCCGCCGCCGCGGTGCTCGTGTTCATGTGCGCGCTGTTCCTGCTGAGCGGGGCCGGCGTTGCGCGGCTGGTCCGGGCCCTCCGGCCTGTTGTTCCCGTGCTCGTGGCGATCGGCCTGTTCCAGTGGTGGCAACTCGGTGGATCCACGGCGGCGCGGATTGTGCTGAATGTGCTGGTCTGCGTTGTGGCGGCGTCGATCCTGACCGCGACGACTCCGGTCCAGGCGCTCCTGGACGGTGTGGCCTCCCTGGCCCGCCCCCTCGAGCGCTTCGGCGCGGATCCTGAACGCTTCGCGCTGACGATTGCCATCATGCTGCGCAGTATCCCCTTCATCGCCGGAGCCTTCGCCGATGTCCGGGACTCCGCCCGGGCCCGCGGGCTGGAACGGAATCCGAGGGCCCTGGTGCTCCCGGTGTTCATTACCACTGTGGCCTTCGCCCGCCAGACCGGGGAGGCCCTCGCCGCCCGGGGGCTGGGCGAGGCCGAGGACCGGGCCACCTGACCCTTCGCCTCCCGGGACCAGGAATGGACATGTCCCGCGGTGGTCAGGGCAACGTTCGGTATTCCAGCAGCGCAGCGGTGCCCATGCCGCCCGCGCTGCTGATCAGGGCCAGGGCCAGCTGTCCCTCCACTCCGCGGCGGCGTGCCTGGGCCAGGAGCCGCGTAACCAGCACCGCGCCGGAGGCCCCGTAGGCATGGCCCAAAGCAAGGGCCCCGCCGTCGAGGTTGGCACGCTCCGGGTCGATTCCAAGCTGCTCCAGGCAGGCAATGGCCTGCGACGCGAACGCCTCGTTGAATTCGACCAGATCCAGCTCGGCTGTTGTTACGTGCAACGCCGCGAGCAGCCGTTCTCCCGCCGCTGCCGCGCCGATTCCCAGGAGCTGCGGATCCACTCCGGCGGTGTCCGCGCCCAGCACGAGTAACCCGTCGGCGGCGCCGAGCTCGCGGGCGTGACGCAACGAGGTGATGACGACGGCGGCGGCACCGTCGGCGTCGAAGCAGGAGTTGCCGGCGGTGACGCTACCGTCCGCCACGAAAGCGGCGGGAAAGCGCGCCAGCACCGGCCCGGACAGGCCGCGGCGCGGGCCGTTGTCCGCCGTCACCGGACCGTTCGCCCCGGCCAGGTGGACAATCTCGCGGCCGAACGCTCCGGCTGCGGCCGCCGCGATGGCACGCCGGTGGCTGCGCAGCGCAAAGTCGTCCTGCCGCTCCCGGCTGATACCGTAGCGGGCCGCCACGTTCTCTGCGGCCACCCCCATGTCCGGATCGCCGTGGCTGAGCGGGGCAAACTGCGCCCGCGAGAAGAAGTCGGGATCCCCCCGGGCGCCACGGTGGGCCCTGAGCGGTGCCGTGCTGATGCTCTCAACCCCGCCGGCCAGATATACGCCGCCGCCGAAGGACCCGCCGGCCGCCACGAGCCGGGACGCCAGGACAATCGCGTCCAACCCGGAACCACACTGGCGGTCCACCGTGATGCCAGGGACACTGACGGGCAACCCGGCTTCGAGTGCCGCGAGCCTGGCCACGTTCCCGCCGCCGCCCACGGCATTGCCGATCACGATATCCGCCACCGCCGAAGATGAAACCCCGGCGTCCGCAAGCAGGCCGAGCAGTACGGGGGCCAGCAGCTCGTGGGCGCGAAGGGTTTTCAGGGCGCCGTTGGCGCGGCAGACTGGGGTGCGGCGTGCGGCAATGATGACGGGCTGCCGGTCATCCGGAAGGGGCTGATTCTCCGGCCGGGCCCGTCCGTCCGGAACAGGGGTCCGGCGGAGCTCAGCCAAGTCGCCGGATCCGGGGGTCGTTGCCGGCGATCCAATCGAGCAGGAGTTGCCTGCTGAGCTTGCCGCGGTCAGTCAGCGGAAGCTCAGCCAGCGCGAAGTACTCCAGCGGCCGCTTGGTCCGTGCAAGCACGTGCTCGACGCCCGCTTTCAGCTGGGTTGCGGTGATCCCGCCGTGGGACGGCACGACGGCGGCCACCACCCGCTGGCCGCGGATGTCGTCCGCCAGGCCGGCGGCCACCGCGGAGGCGACGCCGGGCACCGAGGCCAGAGCGAGCTCCACCTCGTGGGGGTAAACGTTGGTTCCGGCGGTGATGATCATGTCCGAGCGGCGGCCCAGCATGTGCAGGGTTCCGCCGTCGAGATGGCCCTGGTCCCCCACCGTGTACCAACCGTCGAAGCATTGCAGGGCATGGCCGTCGTCGCCCCACAGGTAGCCACTGCTGACCATCCCGCTGCGGACGCAGATAGTGCCGTCGGTGCCGTCCGGCAGCTCCGCGCCATCGTCATCCAGGATCCGGATTCCGACGCCCGGAAAAGGTTTCCCGATGCCGGTTCCGCCCAGCTCCCGCTGCTGCCCGGGGCGCAGGCCGGCACCGGAGACGAAGCTGAGCTCGGCGGCGCCGTAGTACTCGAAGATCGTCGCGTTGGGCGCCCAGCGCCGCGCCGCTTCCAGGGTCCGGGCGTCGAGCTTCGATCCGGCGCAGATGATGGAGCGGATCCCCGAGGCATCCACCCCGCCGCTGAGGCCCCGCTCGCTGAGCAGCCGCAGCATCGTGGGAACCAGGACCAGGCGCGTGATCCCGTCGTGGACCACGGCGGCATGCGCATCGCCGACGTCGAAGTGCTCCAGCGTGTGGAATTCCGAGCCCGCATACAGGCACTCGGCCAGGGCATAAAGGTTCAGGCTGGCGGCCAGCGGCCCGGGGGCCAGAGTCTTGTCTTCCGGGGACAGACCGAAGAATTCGATGGAAGCGTCGAAGGACTGCTGCCAGGACCGGCGCGTCCGGGTGAAAGCCTTCGGAACGGCGGTGGTACCGGAGGTGAGCCCGATCAGGAAGGGCGAATCGGGGGGTCCGTCCGCCAGTTCGACGCCCGCCAGTTCGACGCCGGGCAGTTCGACGCCGGGCAGTTCGACGCCGGGCGGGAAAGCTCCAGCCGGGAAGGCCCCCGGGCGCGCTGACGGCACTGTCTTCCGGATCTTGTCCGTGATCCCGTCCTGCAGGTGCTGCGGCCAGGCCGGATCCAGCACGGCGCACTGGCGTTCGCCCGCGACGGCGGCGGCGAAGGCGACGGCGAAGTGCCGGGAGTTGCGTTCGGAGAGGACAGTGACGGCCGGTGCGGCGCGAACAAGCGCAGCGGCGGCATCCCGCAGCTCCGCCCAGCCCAGCCGTTGTCCGGCCACGACGACGGCGGTACCGTCGGGGCGCTGATCGGCCCAGCGCTGGAGTCTGTCGAGAAAGGGCATCGGATCAACTTTACCGGCCGTTGGCGCTCCCGTTCCCGGTAACCGATATTGTGACAGCATGAGTTTCAATGACAACGTCCAGCTGGACCCCTCACAAGTCCAGGACCGGCGGGGCATGGGCCGCGGCGGCAAGGTGGGAGTGGGGATCGGTGGCGGCATTGTGCTGCTGATCGCCGCCCTGCTCGGGGTCGATCCGCAGCTGCTCGAGGGCCTCACCGGCAGCACGCAGGATCCGGGCTCGCAGAGCCAGGGCACCGGCCCGGCCTGCAAGACCGGTGCCGATGCCGATGCCCGGCTCGACTGCAGGATCACGGGCACCGTGAACAGCCTCAACGCGTTCTGGCCGGCCTACCTGGCCCAGTACAACAAAAAGTATCCCCAGCCGCAGACCGTGATCTTCGCCGGCGGCACCGGCACCGGCTGCGGCGCTGCGACGTCAGAGATCGGTCCGTTCTACTGCCCCGCCGACTCGACAGCCTACTTTGACCCGGGCTTCTTCCAGGAACTCGTTGACCGCTTCGGATCCTCGGGCGGCCCGCTGGCGCAGGAGTACGTCGTCGCCCACGAGTTCGGCCACCATGTCCAGAACGTGCTCGGCAACCTGGACCGCGCGCAGCAGGATCCCCAGGGGCCGGAGTCGGGCGCGGTCCGGGTGGAGTTGCAGGCCGACTGCTATGCGGGTCTGTGGGCGCGGCACGCGAGCTCCACGAAGGACCCCGCCACCGGCCAGCCGTTCCTGGAACCGCTGACGCAGCAGGATCTGCAGGACGCACTGTCCGCCGCCTCATCCGTGGGTGATGACCGGATCCAGAAGGCTGCCACCGGCCGGGTCTCACCGGAGTCCTGGACCCACGGCTCCAGCGCCCAGCGGCAGAAGTGGTTCTACCAGGGCTACACCACGGGCGACATCAACCAGTGCGACACGTTCGCCGCCGCCGCACCGTAACCCCACGCCCCATAGTCCATCGACTGCTCCATATCTGCCGTTTTGACGTGCCTACGGGGCACTTGCGGAGCAATCGATGAAACGACGACACCGGCCCCACCGTTCAGAGGCGGGGCCGGCGTCGTCGTAAGCGGGATTTAGATGTTGAAGCCTAGGGCGCGCATCTGGTCGCGGCCGTCTTCGGTGATCCGTTCCGGACCCCACGGCGGCATCCACACCCAGTTCAGGCGCCACTCGTCGACGACGCCGTCGAGGGACTTACCGACCTGCTCCTCGATCACATCCGTGAGCGGGCAGGCGGCCGTGGTGAGCGTCATGTCGATGAGCAGGGCGCCGTCGTCGTCTGAATACTTCAGCCCGTACAGCAGGCCCAAGTCGACGATGTTGACCCCAAGTTCCGGGTCGATCACATCCATGAGTGCCTCTTCGACATCCTCAAGGCTTGTGCGGGCCACATTCAGTTCAGTCATGGCGGAGTCCTAACTAGGCCTGCGCGGCAGCCGAAGCTGCAGCGATGGTGGCTGCCCCTGCGCCGGTGGCGTAGCGGTCATAGCCTTCTTCTTCAAGGCGGTCCGCCAGCTCCGGGCCGCCTTCTTCGACAACCTGGCCGTCAACGAACACGTGGACGAATTCCGGCTTGATGTAGCGCAGGATCCTTGTGTAGTGCGTGATGAGCAGGGTTCCCATGTTGCCTTCGGCGTGGGCGCGGTTGACGCCCTCGGAGACAACTTTGAGCGCGTCCACGTCAAGGCCGGAGTCGGTCTCGTCGAGGATGGCGAACTTCGGCTTGAAGAGCTCCAACTGGAGGATCTCGACGCGCTTCTTCTCGCCGCCGGAGAAGCCTTCGTTGACGTTGCGCTGGGTGAAGTCGGCGTCGATGCGCAGCTGCGCCATGGCAGCTTTGACATCCTTCGTCCAGGTGCGCAGTTTGGGGGCTTCGCCGTCGATCGCGGTCTTGGCGGTGCGCAGGAAGTTGGTCATGCTCACGCCCGGAACCTCGACGGGGTACTGCATGGCCAGGAACAGGCCGGCGCGGGCGCGGGCGTCCACGGTCATGGCGAGGACGTCTTCGCCATCCAGCGTGATGGTGCCGGAGGTGACGTTGTAGCGCGGGTGCCCGGCAACGGTGGATGCCAGGGTGGACTTGCCGGAGCCGTTAGGGCCCATGATGGCGTGCGTTTCGCCGGTCCTGATGGTCAGGCTGACGCCCTTCAGGATTTCCTTCGTGCCCTGCTCGGTGTCAATGCTGACGTGCAGGTCCTTGATCTCAAGAGTAGACATGTGTCTTGTTCTCCTCTGCACAATACCCTCCGGCACTGTGCGGTTTCTTGGCGATAAGTTCTGTGATGCGGGTTGCCGGCGGCGGGGTGCCGGCGGCTAGCTGAAGGTCGGAGCCTCGGCACCGTTCAGGACGTTGGTGAAGTCCACGTAGACCTCGTCATCCAGGACGGTCACCGCAAAGACGGGGACGGGATCGTAGGCCGGGAGCTGGAGCGGTTCGCCGCTGCGCAGGTCGAACTGGGAACCGTGCCCCCAGCACTCGATCTTGCAGCCTTCCACCTCTCCTTCGGAGAGCGAGATGTCCGCGTGCGAGCAGGTATCACCGATGGCGTGGATCTCGCCCATGGAGTCCTTCACGATCGCTACGGGGTAGTCGTCGATCAGGATCCGCAGCGCCTGCTTGAGCTGGATTTCGCTGGCGTTGCAGACCAGCTCGCCCTTTGGCTGTTCAGTCATAAAAAGTTTCCGTGTTCTCCAGTGCTGCGCACTAGTTGTCCGTTGCCGCGAGTTCGCGCTCGACGGCGGCCGTGAGCCGCTCTTCGATGGCGGGAACCCTGATCTGCTGGATGATCTCGTTCAGGAAGCCTCGGACCACCAGACGGCGGGCCACCTTTTCCGGAATGCCGCGGGCCATCAGGTAGAACAGGTGCTGGTCATCGAATCGTCCGGTGGCACTGGCGTGGCCGGCGCCGGCGATCAAGCCGGTCTCGATCTCGAGGTTCGGCACCGAGTCCGCGCGGGCGCCGTCGGTGAGAACCAGGTTGCGGTTTGCCTCATAGGTGTCGGTGCCTTCTGCCTCCTTGCGGATCAGGACGTCACCCACCCACACGGTGTGCGCGTTACGGCCCTGCAGCGCGCCCTTGTACAGCACGTTGGACTTGCAGTTGGCGACGGCGTGGTCCACGAACAGGCGCTGCTCGAGGTGCTGGCCGGCGTCGGCGAAGTACAGGCCGAACAGTTCCACTTCGGCGCCCGGGGCGGTGAAGCGTGCGGAGGGTGTGACCCGGACGAGGTCGCCGCCGAGGCTGACAACGATGTGCTTGAACCTCGCGTCGCGTCCGAGCTTCACCTGCTGCGAGGAGGCGTGCACGGCGTCGTCGTTCCATTCCTGGAGCGAGATGACGGTCAGCTGCGCGCCGTCCTCAACCAGGATCTCGACGTTTTCCGAGACGACGGCGGTGCCCTGGTGGTCCAGGACGACGACGGACCTGGAGAACTTCTCCGCCACAATCACGAGGTGCTGCGCGGCGGCCTGGGTGCCCTGGCCGGTCAGCAGGACGTTGACCTCGCCGTCGACCTGGACCTCGGCGGGAACCGTGATGACGGTGGCCTCGGTGAAGTTTTCCCAGGCGTTCGCCGAGACACGGTCCTCGGGGATGGCCGCGGAGCCGATCCTGCGGTGGTCCCGGCCGACGGTCTCCACGGTGACACTGTCCGGAGCCGTGACGCTCACGGTCGGCGCGGCGCCGTTGAGGACGTCGGTGTGCAGGCCGCGGAGGCGCTTGAGCGGGGTGAACCGCCAGTCCTCCTCCATGCCGGTCAGCGGCTTGAAGTCCGCCAGTTTGTAGGACGTCAGGCGGCCGGCGCGTGAGCTGTCCGGAATGCCGACGCCGCCGCCGTGCGAGTGGCGCTTGACCGCCTCGCCGGCCAGCGGTGACTTGGATTCGGCCGCGTTCAGCGGCGACAGGCTCTCGCCCTCCTCGGTGAAACCGTTGATGAACGGCTTGGCTGAGGGGGCGCCGATGCGGGCCTTTTCAGTAGTGATGTCAGTCATTAACCGACCGATCCTTCCATCTGCAGTTCAATCAGTCGGTTCAGCTCGAGGGCATATTCCATCGGCAGTTCGCGGGCAATCGGCTCGATGAACCCGCGGACGATCATCGCCATGGCCTCGTCTTCGCGCATGCCGCGGGACATCAGGTAGAACAGCTGCTCTTCGCTGACCCGCGAGACCGTGGCCTCGTGGCCCATCGTGACGTCGTCCTCGCGGATATCGATGTACGGGTAGGTGTCCGAGCGGCTGATGGTGTCCACCAGCAGGGCGTCGCAGCGGACCGTGTTGGCTGAGTGCTTGGCGCCTTCACGGACCTGGACCAGGCCGCGGTAGGCGGCACGGCCGCCGCCGCGGGCCACGGACTTGGAGACAATGGAGCTCTTGGTGTTCGGCGCGATGTGGACCATCTTGGAGCCGGTGTCCTGGTGCTGGCCCTCGCCGGCGAAGGCGATGGACAGGGTCTCGCCCTTGGCGCCCTCACCAACAAGGTAGACGGCCGGGTACTTCATGGTGACCTTGGAGCCGATGTTGCCATCGATCCACTCCATGGTGGCGCCCTCTTCGCAGATGGCGCGCTTGGTGACCAGGTTGTACACGTTCGTGGACCAGTTCTGGATGGTGGTGTAGCGGACCCGGGCGCCCTTCTTCACAATGATCTCGACGACGGCGGAGTGCAGCGAGTCCGAGGTGTAGATCGGCGCGGTGCAGCCTTCGATGTA
This sequence comes from Arthrobacter sp. CG_A4, assembly GCF_035985125.1. Taxonomy (NCBI): domain Bacteria; kingdom Bacillati; phylum Actinomycetota; class Actinomycetes; order Micrococcales; family Micrococcaceae; genus Arthrobacter; species Arthrobacter sp. CG_A4. The sequence continues at coordinate 52,403 of NZ_JAXCID010000019.1, forward strand.
GTGGACGTAGGAGTCCTCGTCCGCGATGATCAGCGTGCGCTCGAACTGGCCCATGTTTTCGGTGTTGATGCGGAAGTACGCCTGCAGCGGGATGTCCACGTGGACGCCCTTGGGTACGTATACGAAAGACCCGCCGGACCACACGGCCGTGTTCAGCGAGGCGAACTTGTTGTCGCCCACCGGGATGATGGTGCCGAAGTACTCCTGGAAAATTTCCGGGTGTTCGCGCAATGCGGTGTCCGTGTCCAGGAAGATGACGCCCTGCTCTTCCAGGTCCTCGCGGATCTGGTGGTAGACAACCTCGGACTCGTACTGGGCCGCGACACCGGAGACGAGGCGGCTGCGCTCGGCTTCCGGAATGCCCAGCTTCTCGTAGGTGTTCCGGATGTCCTCGGGCAGGTCTTCCCACGTCTTGGCCTGCTTCTCCGTGGAGCGCACGAAGTACTTGATGTTGTCGAAGTCGATGCCGGAAAGATCCGCACCCCACGTGGGCATGGGTTTGCGGTCGAAGTACTTCAGGCCCTTGAGCCGGAGGTCGAGCATCCATTCCGGCTCGCTCTTCTTGGCCGAGATGTCGCGGACCACGTCATCGTTGATGCCGCGGCGGGCGTTGGCGCCGACGTCGTTCTTGTCAGACCAGCCGTACTCGTAGGTGCCGATTCCGTGCAGCTCGGGATTCTTCTCCAGAATCTCCGAAATCACAGTAGATCCAGCAACCTTGTTCTCTGATAGTTGGTCCGTCATCACGGCCTTTCTTGCAGATGGTTGGATACTTCGTCCAGGTTGCCCGGTGCCGCCGCAGTGCCGCGGGGCACCACGGCCGCCGGCCGGCCTGTAGGTATGTGGGTGGTGCAGACATGGCCGCCGCGGGCCAGCGTGGACAGCCGGCGGACGTCGACGCCGACCAGCCGGGAGAACACCTCGGTCTCCACCTCGCAGAACACGGGGAACTGCGCGGCCAGCTGCTGGATGGGGCAGTGACCCTGGCACAGCTGGACACTCGAGAGCGACGCCGGCAGGGGCGCCCGTGCCTCGATCGAGGCTGCGGAAGCGACGAAGCCGTCGCGGGTCAGGGCCTCGGACAGCACCCGGGCGCGGGCGGTGATATCAGTGCCCGCCTGCTCGATGCCGGGCGCGTAGCGGCGTTCCATCTCCGCGAAACGCTCGACGGCGAACTGGCGGACCGCCTCGGGGCCGGCCGTTTCATCGAGCCGCTGCAGCGCCAGGGTGGCGATGTCGAGGTAGTCGTTGCCGAGCGTGGACTGGCCCTGGGAGCTGAGCACATAGCGGCGTGCGGGGCGTCCCGCTCCGGCCCCGGCGCGGGCAACCCGCTTGACCTCGATCACGCCGTTGCGTGAGAGGTGGTCCAGGTGCCGGCGCACGGCGGCGGGGGTAAATCCGAGCAGCTCACCAAGTTCGGCGGCGCTGATCGGCCCATGCTCCAGCACCGCGTTCAGCACACGGTCCCGGGTGCGTTCGTCGGCGTCGGACGCCGGCACTGCCGCCGCAGTGCCCGCAGCGGCGGCAGACACGGTTGACGTGCCGTACCGCGCAACGGCAACAGCGGAGGATGAGCTCATGGAATACACAACACAATCATGTCGTAATTTAGTCCCGCAATCCAGTAAGGCATGGCTACCCTCCCCGGCCCCCGGTGCCGCCGGTGCCGCCGACGGACGACGCCGTCGTCACCGGCGGCAGCGCAGGCGTCACCGTCGTCACGGGCAGCGCGCGGCGGGTGACCGGGCCGCGACGTACTACATCACGTAGAATGCTTGGGTGCGATCTCCCGAATCCCCGGTCCTGACTGTCAGCGGGCTCATCAAGGACGTTGGTCCGCTGCCCGCCCATGACGGCAAGATGCTGCGGGTGGTCAGCGGTATTTCCCTCGTCGCCGAACGCGGACAGGTCACCGCGCTGCTGGGAGCCAATGGTGCGGGCAAGACCACCACCATCGAATGCGCCCAGGGACTCCGGAAGCGCACCGCCGGCAGCATCAGCCTGCTGGGGCAGGATCCGGACACCGCCGGCGCCGGGCTGCGGGCCCGCGTCGGCGTGATGCTCCAGGACGGCGGGCTGCCGCCGTCGGCCCGGCCCATCCCCCTGCTCCGGCACATTGCCGGCATGTACCAGGACCCGTGGCCGGTTGACGAGCTCATCGCTCGGCTCGGCATCGATACCTTCAGCCGGACCTCCGTGCGGCGCCTGTCCGGCGGACAGAAGCAGCGGCTCGCCCTCGCCGCCGCCCTCGTCGGCAGGCCAGAAGTGCTCTTCCTGGACGAACCCAGCGCGGGCCTTGATCCGCAGTCGCGCCAGCTGGTGTTTGAGCTGATCTCCGGACTCCGCGACCGCGGCATGGGGATCGTCCTGACCACCCACCTCATGGACGACGCCCAGCGCCTCGCCGACTATGTCTACATCATCGACTCCGGCCGGAACGTCGCCGAAGGCACCGTCGCTCAGCTGCTGGCAAACCCGTTGCCGCCCGGCGCCGGGGAGCACCATATCCGTACCCTGCTGTTCGAGACCGAGCCGGGACTCGATTTCACCGGGGTGCTGCCCGACGGCGTCGACGTCACCGAAGCCCGCGCCGGCAGCTACGCCGCCACGGGGTCACTCACCTCTGCCGATCTGGCCGCCATCACCGCCTGGTGGGCGGCGCGCGGGCTCATGCCCAGCTCCCTGAGCCTCGAGGCCCGTAGCCTCGAGGACGTCTTCCTGGACATCTCCGGAAGGGAGATCCGATGACTGCCGTTCCGGGCAGCGCCCAGCCCGGCTACACCCAGCCCGGGAAGGCGCACGCCGCTCTTGGCAGTGCCCCCGCTCCACTCCTGCGCCGGATCGTGCTGCAGGGCAAATACGAGACCGTCACCATGCTCCGCAACGGCGAGCAGCTGATCCTCGCGATCGTTCTGCCGCTGCTTGCCATGGCTGGCCTGACCGTGACACCGCTGCTGGACGGGCTTGGCTCGAGCCGGATCAACGTCGCCGTGCCGGGCATCCTGGCCTTGTGCGCCATGTCCACCGCGTTCACAGGCCAGGGCATTTCCACCGGCTTCGACCGCCGCTACGGCGTGCTGCGTTTCCTGTCCACCACTCCCCTCGGCCGCACCGGATTGATCGCCGGAAAAGTCCTGGCCGTGCTGGTGGTGCTGTCCCTGCAGGTGCTGGTCGTCACTGCGGCGGCCCTGCTTCTGGGCTGGCAGCCCGATCCGCTGGGCTGGCTGCCGGGACTTGCCCTGCTGGTGTTGGGCGCGGCCGCTTTCACGGCGCTGGGGCTGCTGGTGGCCGGCACGGTCCGGCCGGAGGCGACGCTCGCCATCACCAACCTGCTCTGGATTCTCCTGGGCGCCCTGGGCGGCATCGTGATCCCCGCCGAACGGCTGCCTGCCCTGGTGCAGGCAATGGTGCAGTTCCTCCCCTCCGGCGCGCTGGGACAGGCGCTGCGGGATGCTTTCCTGGAGGGCAGCGTCAATACCGGTGCCGTCCTTGTCCTGCTGCTCTGGACGGCACTCGCCGGCGGCGCAGCAACCCGTTGGTTCAAGTGGAATTGAGAATACTGTGAGTACGGCGTCCCGCCCCCGGATCGTGTCCCGGATGACTTCCCGGCTGCCCGTCACCGTCGACAAGACGGTGCGGCGGCTGGCCGTGCTGTCGCTGATCGGCCAGACGCTGCTGATTGTGACCGGCGGCGCCGTCCGTCTCACCTCCTCCGGCCTCGGCTGCCCCACCTGGCCGCGGTGCACGGACACGTCCCTGATGAACACCCCGGAGATGGGGATCCACGGCATCATCGAGTTCGGCAACCGGCTCCTGACCTTCGCGCTGGCCGCCGTCGCCGTGATGATGCTTGTGTACCTGTGGAATCTGCGCAAGGAACGCCGCGACCTCTTCCTGCTGGCCCTGGGACTGCTGGCCAGCATCCCGGCCCAGGCTGTCATCGGCGGCATCACCGTGCTGACCCAGCTGAATCCGTGGGTTGTCGGCCTGCATTTCCTGGTCTCCATGGCGCTCGTAGTCCTCGCGACCCTGCTCGTGAACCGAGCCTACGGCCGCACCGGCAGGGCCAGGACTACCGTGCTGGCCGCGCTGCCGGGCGCCGCGCGCCCGGTGATGACCGCCGTCGTACTCTTCTCCGCGGCGGCAGTCTGCCTGGGCGTTGTGGTTACCGGCGCCGGGCCCCACGCGGGCGACGCCGATGCCCCGCGCAACAACCTGGACTGGGACCTGTTCGCGCACATCCACGCCGTGCCGGCCTATCTCGTGACGGCCGGGGCCCTGTTCGCAGTGTTCCTCGTGCTCCGTGGCGGGATCACCGGGCCGTTCCGCACCGCCGTGGTGATGCTCCTGGGCGTCACCGTGCTGCAGGGCGTCATCGGCTTCACGCAGTATTACAACGGCATCCCCGCACTGCTCGTCGGAGCGCACATGCTCGGCGCCGCCCTGCTGATGAGCGCAGCCGTCAACGCCGCAGACCTTGCCCGGCACAGCCCGGTGAAGTAACCGCACCGGCCCCCGCACGAACCAAGCAACGCGGGGTCACTTACGGCCCATCCCGGCCCTCCGGATGGGCCGTAAGTGACCCCGCGTTGCTGTGTAGAAGGAGATGCGGGCCGGTCTGGGAACTCCGGGGGTCAGCCGCCCATGACCGGGGAACCGATGAACGGATCCACGGCCAGGGCGATGAAGAGCAGGGTCAGGTAGCTGATGGAGCCGTGGAAGACCTTCATGGCGCCCTTGTCGGACACATCGCCGTTGTGCGCCCGCGTGTACAGCGCATGGGATTCGTACAGGAACCAGGCACCCGCGACGACGGCGGTCACGGTGTAGACCCAGCCCGCCCCGCCGGCCGGCACCAGCAGCAGGGAGCACACCACCATGGCCCACGCGTACAGGACAACCTGGACCGAAACCACCTTGGCGCCGGCAATGGCGCCGAGCATCGGCACATTGGCGTTGCGGTAGTCCTCGCCGTAGCGCATGGACAGCGGCCAGTAGTGCGGCGGCGTCCAGAGGAAGATCACCATAAAGAGAATGGCGGCGGGCCACTCCACGGTGTTGGTCACGGCGGCCCACGCGATCAGCACCGGGAAGCAGCCTGCGGCTCCGCCCCAGACGATGTTCTGCGCGGTGCGGCGCTTCAGGATCATTGTGTAGATGACCACGTAGAAAACGATGGCGCCGAGTCCCAGCCAGGCGGCCAGCGGGTTGGCCCCGAACCAGAGGATCGCGATCGCTGCCGCGCCCAGGAGCCAGGAGAAGATGAGGGCTTCGCGCGGGGTGACCTCGCCGGTGACCAGCGGCCGGTTCTCGGTCCGGTGCATCAACTTGTCGATGTCGCGGTCGATGTAACAGTTGAAAGACCCGGCGCTGCCGGCGGCAAAGGCGCCACCCACGAGGGTCGCCAGGATGAGCCCGATCGGGGGGAACCCGCGCTCCGCATAGATCATGGTGGGCAGGGTGCTGACCAGCAGGAGTTCGATGACGCGGGGTTTCGTGAGCGCCAGGTAGGCCTTGGCCTTGCGGGCGAAGCCGATTCTTCCGGCGATCGAAGAGGCATTCAGCGGCGTATCTGTTGTGCTCACGGTGGCAGTCACTCTGTTCTGTCTGGCTGTTCTGTCTGGCTGTTCAGTCCGGCTTGTTGTCGCAACGCGAGTTGCATGTCGACGGGGTCCACGCGGAGCGCACAGGCGTGTCCTCGCCCCCGTTGGTAGCCACGCACCATCATACCGCGGACCTACGCCGTGCCGGGCTGGTACGGGGCCCCTGCCGAGGGCCGCGCGGAGGGCCCACGCGGAGGGCCTGCAGTGCTGCCGCGATTCGGCCAGGTAAACGCGGGCTTACTGCCGCCGCGGAGGCCGGTGATTCGGATATGCCCAGATCCCGTCCATTTGGTGAGATATACACTGCCCGGCAGATGGAATAGGGCTAAGCTGTCTGCAGATCAGCGCGCGCGGGTGACGGCCGGAACGGCCGTCCCAGCATAGGTGCACCAGCCCGCGCGACTGAATGCATAGATCAACATGCATAGATCAACATGAATAGATCAACGTTTCGATGGTGAACGGCTGGTACGTACCGCAGCGGGCACCGAACTGTGCCCGGACGGGACTGACCATACCTCCCGCCGTCAGCACAGAGAGGGGCCCGGTTTTCGTGCCACATTTGGAAGAGCAAGACCTGTCATGGACCAGCTTGGACCAGCGCGCCGTGGACACGGTCCGCGTGCTCGCGGCCGACGCCGTGGAGAAGGTCGGCAATGGTCACCCCGGCACGGCCATGAGCCTGGCTCCGGCCGCGTACCTTCTCTTTCAGAAGCTGATGCGGCATGACCCGAAGAACCCTGAGTGGCTGGGCCGGGACCGGTTCGTCCTCTCCCCCGGCCACACCTCCCTCACGCTGTACATCCAGCTTTTCCTCTCCGGCTACGGCCTGGAACTGGACGACCTGCAGGCGCTGCGCACGTGGGGTTCGCTGACCCCCGGCCACCCGGAGTACCGGCACACCAAGGGTGTGGAGATCACCACCGGCCCGCTGGGCCAGGGACTTGCCTCCGCGGTCGGCTTCGCCTACTCCCAGCGCCGGATGCGCGGACTGTTCGACGCCGACGCCGCCGACGGCACCAGCCCGTTCGACCACACCATCTGGGTGATCGCGTCCGACGGCGACCTGCAGGAAGGCGTCACCTCCGAGGCCTCCTCGCTCGCCGGGCACCAGGAGCTCGGCAACCTCGTGGTCATCTACGACGAGAACCACATCTCCATCGAGGACGACACCGACGTCGCCTTCACCGAGGATGTCCTCAAGCGCTACGAGGCCTACGGCTGGCACACCCAGCGCGTCGACTGGACCCGGACCGGGGAATACAAGGAGGACGTGCAGGAACTGTACGCCGCCCTCCTGGCCGCCAAGGCCGAGACGGGCAAACCGTCCATCATCTCGCTGCGCACCATCATCGGCTATCCTGCCCCGAAGAAGCAGAACACCGGTAAGATCCACGGCTCCGCCCTCGGCGCCGAGGAAGTCGCAGGGCTCAAGGAGGTCCTCGGCTTCGACCCGGCCCGCTCCTTCCAGGTGGACGAGGACGTCCTGGCCCACACCCGGGAAGCCGCAGTCCGCGGCGCGGCCGCCCGCAGCGGCTGGCAGGCCTCCTTCGAGGCATGGCAGGACGGCAACCCCGAGGGTGCGGCACTGCTTGAACGCGTCGAGGCCCGCAAGCTCCCGGCCGGGCTCGACGCCGCCCTCCCGGTCTTCGAGGCCGGCAAAGATGTGTCCACCCGGGCCGCCTCCGGCAAAGTCCTGAACGCCATCGGTCCGGTCATGCCCGAGCTGTGGGGCGGCTCGGCCGACCTCGCCGAGTCCAACAACACCACTATCGAGGGTTCGCCGTCGTTCATTCCGGCGTCCCGCTCCACGAACGCCTGGAAGGGCAACCCGTACGGCCGCGTCCTGCACTTCGGCATCCGCGAGCATGCAGCGGCCGCTATCGTCAACGGCATTTCCCTGCACGGGCGCACCCGCGCCTTTTCCGGCACGTTCCTGATCTTCAGCGACTACCAGCGCCCGGCCATCCGCCTCGGCGCGCTGATGGGTGTCCCGTCGCTGTATGTCTGGACGCACGACTCGATCGGCCTGGGCGAAGACGGACCCACCCACCAGCCGGTGGAACAGCTCGCCGCACTCCGCGCCATCCCCGGCCTGGATGTTGTCCGCCCGGGCGACGCCAACGAGGTCGCGGCGGCCTGGAAAGTCATGCTGGAAAACCACGCGAACCCGGCCGGCATCGTCCTGACCCGGCAGAACATCCCCACCTACGCCCGCGGAGCGTCCGACGCCGACGGCGATACCTTCGGCTCCACCGACGGCGTCGCCAAGGGAGGGTACGTCCTGGCCGAAGCATCGGCCAACGGTGCGACCGCCAGGGCGCAGGTCATTCTGATCGGCACCGGCTCCGAGGTCCAGCTGGCCGTCAATGCCCGCGAAGCCCTGCAGGCCGAAGGCATCCCGACCCGCGTCGTCTCCATGCCCTGCGTGGAGTGGTTCACCAAACAGGACGCCGCCTACCGCGAATCGGTCCTGCCCGCCACGGTCAAGGCCCGGGTCTCCGTCGAAGCCGGACTTGCGCTGGGGTGGCGGGAATTCGTCGGTGACGCGGGACGTTCCATCAGTCTCGAGCATTTCGGCGCCTCGGCGGACTACAAGCGGCTTTTCCAGGAATTCGGCATCACCGCAGAGGCTGTGGCCGCAGCCGCCAAGGATTCCCTCGCCGGCCTCACGGCCTGACCCAAACTTCACGCTTCCCGGGCTGCCGCCCCAACCAACGGCGGCGGCCCCAGACTTCCAGGAGTTAGACATGACCACCACCCCCAGCATCACCCCCACGCAGCAGCTCTCCGACGCCGGAGTTTCCATCTGGCTCGACGACCTGTCCCGCGGACGCCTTGACACCGGCACCCTCCGCAAGCTCATCGAAGAGAAGAACGTCGTCGGTGTCACCACCAACCCGTCCATCTTCCACGCGGCCATCACCGTTGGCCACGATTACGACGCCGTCATCGTCGCCCAGGCCGCGGCCGGCGCCAGCGTCGAAGAGACCGTCTTCGAAATCACCACCACCGACGTAGCCGACGCCTGCGATGTCTTCGCACCGGTGGCAGCAGCCACCAGGGGCGTCGACGGCCGCGTGTCGATTGAGGTGGATCCCCGCCTTGCGTGGGACACCGCCGGCACCATCACCGAAGCCAAGCACCTTTATAAGAAGGTCAACAAGGACAACGTCCTGATCAAGATCCCCGCCACGCTTGAAGGCCTGGAAGCCATCACCGCCACGGTGGCGGCCGGCATCAGCGTCAACGTGACGCTGATCTTCTCCCTCGAGCGGTACCGCGCCGTCATCAACGCCTTCCAGTCCGGCCTCGAGCAGGCCAGGGACAACGGCCACGACCTCGCCACGATCCACTCGGTGGCGTCCTTCTTCGTCTCCCGCGTTGACTCCGAAATCGACAAGCGCCTCGACGCGATCGGCACCGACGAGGCCCGCGCACTCAAGGGCAAGGCCGGCCTGGCCAACGCCCGCCTGGCCTACCAGGTCTACGAGGAGCTGTTCTCCACCGAACGCTGGGCCCTGCTGGCCGACGCCGGCGCCCTCCCGCAGCGCCCGCTGTGGGCCTCCACCGGCGTCAAAGACCCGGCCTACCCGGACACCCTGTACGTCACGGAACTCGTCGCCCCCGGCGTCGTGAACACCATGCCGGAAAAGACACTCGACGCGACCTTTGACCACGGCACGGTCACGGGCAACACGATCAGCCGCGGCTACGACGCCGCCAACGCCACGCTCAACGCGCTCGATGCCCTCGGCATCTCCTACAACGAAGTCGTCACGCTGCTCGAATCCGAAGGCCTCGACAAGTTCGTGGCCAGCTGGAAGGAACTGCTGGCCGACGTCGAGGGAGCCCTCGCCGCCGCACGGAAGGACGCATAGTCCGCATGACCAGTCTCAGCTACGACGCCACGGGCTCAGCCCGTCAGGCCCACGAACAGCACCTCCCGGCCCTGCTGGAGGACAAGGTTGCCACCCGGATCTTTGCCAAGGACGCCACCCTGTGGGGTCCCGACGCCGAGGCCGAGGCGTCGGTCCGGCTCGGCTGGGTCGAGGCGGCCACCGTCTCCCAGCTTCTCGTGCCGGACATCCTGGCACTCCGGGATGCCCTCCGCTCCGAGGGCGTCACCCGGATTGTCCTCTGCGGGATGGGCGGGTCCTCGCTGGCCCCCGAGGTCATTGCCGGGACCGCCGGCGTCGAGCTGACCGTGCTGGACAGCACCGATCCCGAGCAGGTCGCGGCGGCCCTGGCGGACCGGCTCGCGGAGACCGCGATCGTGGTCTCCTCGAAGTCCGGCTCCACCCTGGAAACTGACTCGCAGCGCCGGATCTTCGAGCACGCCTTCACCGGGGCGGGCCTCGACGCCAGGAGCCGGATCATCATCGTCACGGATCCCGGTTCCCCGCTGGACAAAGCGGCCCGCGAGGCCGGCTACCGCGCCGTCTTCAACGCGGACCCGAACGTCGGCGGACGCTACTCGGCGCTCACCGCGTTCGGACTGGTGCCGTGCGGCCTGGCCGGCGTGGACATCCAGGCGTTCCTGGACGAGGCCGAGGAAGCCGCGGAGGTCCTGAATGAGGACTCCGGGGAGAACATCGGCCTGGCCCTCGGCTCCGCGCTGGGCGGCACCAACCCCCTGCGCAACAAGATCGTCATCGCCGAGGACGGCTCCGGGATGGTGGGCTTCGCCGACTGGGCCGAACAGCTCATCGCCGAATCCACCGGCAAGCTCGGCACCGGTGTGCTGCCCGTGGTCGCCGGGCCGGACTCGCCGGAGGCCTCGCTCGGCGCCCCCGATGTCCTCGTCATCCGCCTCGTCTCGGACGACGCCGACGTCGAGCTCGGGGACAACGAAGTGGCTATTGCCGGCGGGCTCCCCACCCAGATGATGGCGTGGGAGTTCGCCACGGCCGTGGCCGGACGGCTGCTGGGCATCAACCCCTATGACCAGCCCGACGTCGAGGCCGCCAAGGTGGCCGCCCGCGGTCTGCTGGACGCCCAGCCCGAACCGACACCGGCGGCCTTCACCGACGGCGCCATCGAGGTCCGCGGCGGCGACTGGCTCGGCGCGGCGGCAACCGCGGCGGAAGCCGTCAGCGCGCTGCTCGCCGAGCTCGGCACGGACGGCTACCTCAGCGTCCAGGCCTACCTCGACCGGCTCGCTTACGCCCCGCTGGAGGGCGTCCGGGATCAGCTGGCGGCCATCAGTGGACGTCCCGTTACCTTCGGCTGGGGCCCGCGTTTCCTGCACTCCACCGGACAGTTCCACAAGGGCGGCCCCTCGATCGGCGCGTTCCTGCAGGTCACGGCCGCGGCTGCCACCGATCTGGCCATCCCGGACCGCCCGTTCACGTTCGGCGAACTGATCTCGGCGCAGGCCGCCGGGGATGCCCAGGTCCTGTCCGAGCACGGCCGCCCGGTCCTCCGGCTGCACCTCACGGACCGTGCCGCCGGCGTCCGGCAGCTGCAGGAGCTCGTCTCGACGCTGGCCGGCCAGACCGCACCCTCCACGAGAAGCTAAGGCACCCACGCAACCATGCCAGACACAAAAACCGGCGGCCGGAAGTCCGCGGGTCGGGGGCGCAACCCGCTCCGGGACCCGCGGGACCGCCGCCTGAACCGTATCGCCGGACCGTCGTCGCTGGTCCTGTTCGGGGTCACGGGGGACCTTGCCCGCAAGAAACTTATGCCGGCCGTGTACGATCTGGCCAACCGCGGTCTCCTCCCGCCGAGCTTCGCCCTCGTCGGCTTCGCCCGGCGGAAATGGGACGACGATGACTTCGCCGCCGAGGTGAAGGCGTCCGTCAAGGCCCACGCCCGGACACCGTTCGACGAAGCGGTATGGAAGCAGCTCTCCGAGGGCATCCGGTTCGTGCAGGGGGAATTCGACGACGACGACGCGTTCGCGCGGCTCAGCGCCACCATTGATGAGCTCGACGAGCAGCGCGGAACACGCGGGAATCACGCCTTCTACCTGTCCGTCCCGCCGAACGCCTTCGAACTGGTCTGCCGGCAGCTCTCCAAGCACGGGCTGGCGCAGGCCGAGGGCGGCAAGTGGCGGCGCGTGGTCATCGAGAAGCCCTTCGGCCACGATCTCGCGTCGGCCCGCCAGCTGAACGACATCGTCGAATCGGTCTTCCCACCGGACGCCGTCTTCCGGATCGACCACTATCTGGGCAAGGAGACGGTCCAGAACATCCTGGCGCTGCGTTTCGCCAACCAGCTGTTCGAACCGCTCTGGAACGCCAACTACGTGGACCACGTCCAGATCACCATGGCCGAGGACATCGGCACCGGTGGCCGGGCCGGCTACTACGACGGGGTCGGTGCGGCCCGCGACGTCATCCAGAACCACCTGCTCCAGCTCCTGGCGCTGACCGCAATGGAGGAACCGATCTCCTTCAACGCCGATGACCTGCGTGCGGAGAAGGAAAAGGTCCTCGCCGCCGTCCGGCTCCCCGAGGACCTGTCCACCCACTCGGCCCGCGGGCAGTTCACCGGCGGCTGGCAGGGCGGCGAAAAGGTGGTCGGCTACCTCGAGGAGGACGGCATTCCCGCCGACTCCACCACCGAGACGTTCGCCGCGATCCGGGTGGACATCAACACCCGGCGCTGGAGCGGCGTGCCGTTCTACCTGCGCGCCGGCAAGAGGCTGGGCCGCCGGGTGACCGAGATCGCCGTCGTGCTCAAACGGGCGCCGAACCTGCTCTTCACCGACCACGGCGAGGACGACTTCGGCCAGAACGCCGTGGTCATCCGGGTCCAGCCCGACGAGGGCGCCACCATCCGCTTCGGCTCCAAGGTGCCGGGCACCCAGATGGAAGTCCGCGATGTGACGATGGACTTCGGCTACGGCCACTCCTTCACGGAATCCAGCCCCGAAGCGTACGAACGGCTGATCCTGGATGTGCTGCTCGGCGAGCCGCCGTTGTTCCCCCGGCACGCGGAAGTCGAACTGTCCTGGAAGATCCTGGATCCCTTCGAGGACTACTGGGCCAGCCTCGGCACGCAGCCGGAACCCTACGCGCCCGGGAGCTGGGGCCCCGCCACTGCCGACGAACTTCTTGCCCGTGACGGACGAACCTGGAGAAGGCCATGATTGTAGATCTTCCCGACACCACCACCTCCAAGATTTCCAAGAAACTCATGGCCCTGCGCGAGCAGGGCGGCGTGATTGCGCTGGGCCGGGTGCTCACCCTGGTGGTGGTCACCAAGTCCGGACTGGAAGAGGAGGCCATCGAGGCCGCCAACGAGGCCAGCCGCGAGCACCCCTGCCGGATCATTGTGCTTGCCGACGCCGGCGCCAAGGCCCCGACCAGGCTGGACGCCCAGATCCGGGTGGGCGGCGACGCCGGTGCCTCCGAGGTCATCCTGCTCCGCGGCTACGGCGAACTCGCCGAGGAAAGCGAATCCCTCGTAGCGGCCCTGCTCCTGCCGGACGCGCCGATCGTGGCGTGGTGGCCGCACGGCGCCCCGAAGAACGCCTGCGAGACGTCCATCGGCCGGATCGCGCACCGCCGGATCACGGACTCGGCCAACGAGACCGATCCGCAGCGCGCCCTGGACAATATCCGCCGCACCTACAAGGCCGGCGACACGGACCTGGCGTGGACCCGCTTGACCAACTGGCGCATCCAGCTGGCAGCGGCCCTGGACCAGGTGGATGACGCACCGGTGACGGCCGTCGCCGTCGAGGGCGCCTCCGACTCCCCCAGCACCATCCTGCTCGCGGCCTGGCTCACCCTGGCCCTGGACGCCCCGGTGACCATCGTGGCGGACCCGGCCGGAACGGGAATCCGGCGCGTTCGGCTCTCCCGGTCCGGGGGCGATGTGCAGTTGTTCCGTCCGGGCCTGACCGTGGCCGAGCTGACCCAGCCGGGCCAGCCCGCACAGCGCATTTCCTTGCCGCGCCGGAGCCTGAAGGACTGCCTCGCCGAAGAACTGCGCCGGCTGGATCCCGACGAAGTATTTGGTGAAGTGATTACTATTGGCCTGCCCCGCACCAACCTAAGGAGTGTCCGTCCCAGTGAGCGCTGACCCCAGAGTAAGCATCCATCCCGATTCGACCGTGCTCATGGCCGCCATCGCGGCACGCCTGATAACCAAGCTTGTGGATATCCAGGACAAACACGGCGAGGCGACGGTGGTGCTGACCGGGGGCACGATGGGGATCGGCTCGCTGAGGGCCGTCGCGGAGTCGCCGGCGGCACCGGCCGTTGACTGGTCCAAGGTCAACTTCTGGTGGGGCGATGAACGCTTCGTCGCAGCGGACGACGCCGAGCGCAACGCCCGGCAGGCGCATGAGGCGCTGCTTTCGCACATCGGCGCAGACCCGGCCCGCATCCATGTGCCGGGTTCCGCCGACGACTTCGGCACGCCGGAAGAGGCTGCCGCGGACTACGCCGCCCGGCTCGCCGAGGCCGGTGCGGCGGAGCACGCCGCCGATACGTCCGACGACCGGCCGGAGACACCGGGCCGGCTCCCCCGCTTCGACATCGTCCTGCTGGGGGTCGGCCCCGACGCGCATGTGGCGTCGCTGTTCCCCGAGCAGGCCGGCATCCGCGAGAAGGAACTGACAGTGGTGGGCGTCCGCAACTCGCCCAAGCCCCCGCCGGGCCGGGTGTCCCTCACGCTGCCGGCGATCAACACGGCGTCGGAGATCTGGATGGTGGTGGCCGGGGAGGACAAGGCCGGCGCCGTGGGGCTGGCCCTGGCGGGCGCTAACCCGGTCCAGGTCCCGGCGGCCGGCCCGCGCGGCCGGAATGAAACTCTGTGGCTCATCGACGAGAACGCGGCGGCCCGGGTCCCGGCACAGCTGGTCCGGAAGGGCTGATCCGGGGGGACATGCCCATTCTTTGCACCCGGGACCGGGCATAGCGGCACTACGTCCGTCCGCGCACCCCGGCGCGGGGCATGTCCCCGAGCAGTGCCCTCCCAACCCCCGGGCCAAGCCACCCGACGAACCAACGAAAACGCCCGCTAATCCGGCAGGGTCCGGGCGGCCCGCAGCCGCTCAAGGGCTCCGGCCAGTACGTCTTCGGCGTCCTGGCCGGAGCGCCGCTCTTTAACGTGTTCGAGGTGGCTCTTGTAGCCCTCCGGCGGGAAGTCCTCAAGGGCGAACTGCGCCTCGTCCCGGGTGGCCGTGCCTCCGCAACGGCGGCAATCCCACACCCCGGGGATCTGGTCTTCGGGAAGCCGGGCGAACACCAGCGGCGTTTCGTGCCCCTTGGCGCACCGGTACGACACCTTGATGCGGGGCTGCCGGGCGCCGGCGCCGCCGGGGGGCTCCTGGCGGGACGATGCCCCTTCGGTGGCTCCGACGCGGAGGCCCTTGAATCCGGAGACAGCATGCAGCATCGGGAACTCCTGGCTACGCGGCGGAGGAAATGGTTAATGCCATCAGCCACAGTCTAGTTCTTCACTTCCCGCTACGGGCTGTGCCGCCGCGGCGGACTTGTTAGGACCCTCTCCTCAGCTTCAGCGCCGCACCGGATCTTCGCCGGCGGCAGCCCGTCCAGCGACGGTATTCCGGTCGCCCCGATCGGGGTGACGGACCATCCCTCCCGGTGCGAGAATGTCTGCATGCTCACCTTCCTGGCGACCGAACGGCTTCTGCTGCGGCAGTTCACCGCCGACGACGTCGGGCTACTCGTGGAGCTGGACAGCGATCCGCGCGTGATGCGGTACATCACCGGTGGTACCCTCACCTCCCGGGAAGAAATACAAGGTGACGTGCTCCCGGCATTCCTCGACTACTACCGGCGCTTTCCCGGCTACGGGTTCTGGGCCGCGCTCGAAAAGACGACCGGGGAATTTCTCGGCTGGTTCCATTTCCGGCCGGGCCCCGACGATCTACACGATCAGCCGGAACTTGGCTACCGGCTGCGCCGCGAGGCGTGGGGAAAGTGGTACGCGACGGAGGGATCGCGGGCGCTGATCGCTAAGGGGTTCACCGAGTTCGGGGTGCAGCGCGTTGTGGCCTCGACCATGGCCGTCAACACGGCATCCCGAAGGGTGATGGAAAAGTCCGGGATGCGGCTGGCACGGGCCTTCGTCGCCGACTGGCCGGTGTCCATTGCTGGCGATGAGCACGGCGACGTCGAGTACGCGATCACCCTGGTTGAATGGGAGGCTGACCTTTCCCGCCTCCGGCGCACGGAAAATATGCCCTCAACCCGCCGAAACAGGATCTAGGTCATACGGCCCAACGGAACGGTAGATCGGCGGGTCGGTGGATCCAGGCTAGGAATCGCCGCCGCTGCTGAAGCGCATGACCAGGCCGAGGGCGATGATGACCACACCCCACGTCACGCCGAGGATGACGGTGAAGCGGTTCAGGTTCCGCTCCGCCACGCCGGAGGAGCTCAGTCCGGAGCTCATCCCGCCGCCGAACATATCGGAGAGGCCGCCGCCGCGTCCCTTGTGGAGCAGGATGAGCAGGGTCAGCAGGAGGCTGGTGATACCCAGGAGTACCTGCAGAATGACATGAAGAACGTCCACGACGGCCTTTCAGAAGATTTGGATTGCGGGGGCCCAGCCTGTCTCCGGACTAATCCGTCAGCAGGTGACTCTCGAACCTGACAATATTAGCAAACTCGGCCGCATCCAGGCTGGCACCGCCGACAAGCAACCCGTCCACGTCGCGTTCCTTGAGGATGGAGGCCGCATTGTTGGCCTTCACCGAGCCGCCGTAGAGCAGCCGGGTCTTGGCGGCGATGTCCGCACCGAAGAGGGTTGCGAGCTCGGCACGGATGGCGGCGCACATTTCCTGCGCGTCGCCGGGCCCGGCAACTTCGCCGGTTCCGATCGCCCAGACCGGCTCGTAGGCGACGACGAGTTCGGCAGCCTGCCCGGGGGTAAGGCCTTCGACGCCGGCCCGCACCTGCGCGAGCGTGTGCTCCACATGGGTGCCGGCCTGCCGGACCTCCAGGCCTTCGCCGGCGCACAGCACGGGGGTGATGCCGTGGCGGAACGCGGCCAGGGTCTTGGCGTTGAGGACCGCGTCGGACTCGTGGTGGATGCTGCGGCGTTCGCTGTGGCCGACGAGGACGTACCGGCAGCCGAGCTTGGCCAGGAACTGGCCGGAGATGTCACCGGTGTAGGCGCCGGAATCGAACTGGGACAGGTCCTGGCCGCCGTAGACGACTTGAAGTTCATCGCCCTGGACGAGCGTCTGGACGCCGCGGAGATCCGTGAACGGCGGGAAGACGGCCACCTCCACCCGGCTGTAGTCGTGCTTGGCGTCGGACAAAGTCCAGGCCAGCTTCTGCAGGAGGGTGATGCCCTGGACATGGTCCATGTTCATCTTCCAGTTGCCTGCGATGAAGGGCGTGCGGTCGAATGTGCCGTTGGTTGACGTGGTCACGTGATCTCCAAAAGATTCGTAGCAGTGGAACAGCCGGCAGGATACCCGCCGTAAGGGGCGCCCTGCCGGCCGGGGGGTCTAGCGGTCCAACACGCTCAAGCCGGGGAGTTCCTTGCCTTCAAGGTATTCCAGGCTGGCGCCGCCGCCGGTGGAAATGTGGCCGAACGCCTCATCGGCGAAGCCGAGTGTCCGGACCGCGGCAGCGGAGTCGCCGCCGCCCACGACGGTGAACGCGTCCGTTTCGGTCAGCGCCAGGGCGATGGCCCGGGTGCCGGCCGCGAACGCCGGGAACTCGAACACGCCCATGGGGCCGTTCCAGAACACAGTCTTCGCGCCCTTGATCCGTTCCGCGAAGGCTGCTGCCGATTCGGGTCCGATGTCCAGGCCGATTCCCCGGGCGCCGAAGCTGCTGCCCTCGATCGCCTCGGCACGGACTGTTTCGTGGTCCGCGTCGGCCGCAAACGTGGCGGCCACCACAACGTCGGTGGGGATCACGAACTCGGTGCCGGCGGCCGCGGCGCGCTTGAGGTAGTCCTGCACGACCGGGATCTGGTCGGCTTCCAGCAGGCTGCCGGCCACCTTGTGGCCCGCGGCTGCGAGGAAGGTGAACAGCATGCCGCCGCCCACCAGGATCGTGTCCGCCTTGCCGATCAGCCGGTCGATCACGGCGAGTTTGTCCGAGACCTTGGAGCCGCCGAGTACAACAACGTAGGGACGCCGGGTGTCGGTGGTGAGCTTGCGCAGCACCTCCACCTCCGTGCGCACGAGGTCGCCCTGGTAGGACGGCAGCCTGGTGGCGACGTCGTACACGCTGGCGTGCTTGCGGTGCACAGCACCGAAGGCATCGTCCACGAAGGCGCCGTTGGATCCGGTGAGAGCCGCCAGTTCGTCCGCGAACGCGCCGCGTTCGGCGTCGTCCTTACTCGTCTCGCGCGCGTCGAAGCGCACGTTTTCCAGGACCAGCACTTCGCCGTCCTGCAGCGTGCCGGCGAGGGACCGCGCGGACGCTCCGACGGTGTCCTCCGCGAGGGAGACGGCGAACGGTGCCAGCTCGGCCAGCCGCGCTGCGGCGGGCGTGAGCGAGTACTTGGCATCGGGGGCGCCCTTGGGGCGGCCGAGGTGCGCTGCGACCAGCACGCGGGCACCGGCGTCCGTGAGCTTCGCCAGCACTGGAAGGGAGGCCTTGATCCGGCCGTCATCAGTCACTGAAGAGCCGTCGAGCGGCACGTTCAGGTCACTTCTGACCAGAACGTACCGCCCGCGGACACCATCAGCGATCAGTTCGTTGAGGGTGTGGAATGTCATGGGTCTTACCCTAGCCCAGCTTGGCTGCGACGAGCTCCGTAAGGTCCACGAGGCGGTTGGAGTAGCCCCATTCGTTGTCATACCAGGCAACAACCTTGACCTGGTTGCCGATCACCTTGGTGAGGCCGGAGTCGAAGATGGAGGACGCAGGGTCACCGACGATGTCCGAGGAGACGATCGGCTCGTCGGTGTAGGTCAGCAGGCCCCTGAGCTCGTCCGACTCGGAGGCAGCCTTGAGGACGGCATTGACCTCCGCGACGGTGGTTTCGCGGGACACGACGACGGTCAGGTCCGTCGCGGAGCCGGTGGGTACCGGGACGCGGATGGCGTAGCCGTCGAGCTTGCCCTTGAGTTCCGGCAGGACCAGGCCGATCGCCTTGGCCGCCCCCGTGGAGGTGGGGACCATGTTGATGGCTGCGGCGCGGGCACGGCGGAGGTCCTTGTGCGGTCCGTCCTGCAGGTTCTGGTCGGCGGTGTAGGCGTGGATGGTGGTCATCAGGCCGCGCTCAATCCCGAACGCGTCATTGACCACCTTGACCAGCGGGCCGAGGCAGTTGGTGGTGCAGGAAGCGTTCGAGATGATGTGGTGCGCGGCCGGGTCGTAGAGCCCCTGGTTGACGCCCATCACGATCGTGATGTCCTCGTCCGAGGCGGGAGCTGAGATCAGGACCTTCTTGGCGCCGGCGTCGATGTGCTTCTGCGCGTCGGCGGCCTTGGTGAAGAAGCCGGTCGATTCGATCACGATGTCGACGCCGAGCTCGCCCCAGGGGAGCTTTGCGGGATCGCGCTCGGCGAGAACCTTGATGATGTTGCCGTCGACGACGATGTTGCCGTCCTTAACCTCAATGCTCGCCTGCAGGCGCCCGCCGACGGAGTCGTACTTGAGCAGGTGGGCGAGGGCTTCCGGGCTGGTGAGGTCGTTGACTGCAACGATCTCGAGGTCCGCGCCCTGAGCGAGTGCGGCGCGGAAGTAGTTGCGGCCAATACGGCCGAAGCCGTTGATACCAATACGGGTAGTCACTTTTTCAGTCTCCTTGGTGCTCCTGCGAGCACGACTAGTTGAGAAGGCGTTCAAGCCAACTAACAAATCCCGCACGCCATTGGGCAGAGATGATCTACAGATTGGAGGGCGACCAGCCACATTGCTGAAGGCTGACCGCCTTCCGTGATCTATCTTACGTTTAACACTGTCTGCCCCCGCAAGTGCGGGGGCAGACAGTCCACGATCCGGGCCGAACGGCACGCTGTGTGCGCTTTGTTACAGCCGTGTGGACGCCGTCCTGCAGCGGAACAGCCTTTAGAGCGTGATGAGGCCGGTCGCGTTCTTGCGGGCGGCGTCGAAGCGCCCGGCGACGTCGGCCCAGTTCACGATGTTCCAGAACGCCTTGACGTAGTCGGCCTTGACGTTGACGTAGTCCAGGTAGAAGGCGTGCTCCCACATGTCCAGCATCAGCAGCGGGGTGGTGCCCACCGCCACGTTGCCCTGCTGGTCGTACAGCTGTTCGATCACTAGGTTGCCGCCGATCGGCTCGTAGGCCAGGAAGGCCCAGCCGGAGCCCTGCAGGCCCAGGGCCGCCGCGCTGAAGTGGGCGCGGAAGGCGTCAAAGGAGCCGAATGCATCATCGATCGCGGCTGCGAGCTCCCCCTCGGGCTTGTCGCCGCCGTCCGGGGAGAGGTTCTTCCAGAACACGGTGTGGTTGATGTGGCCGCCGGTGTGGAAGGCAAGGTCCTTGGAGAGGCGGTTGATGTTGGCAAAATCGCCCGTCTCGCGCGCCCCGGCCAGCTGCTTCAAGGCGTTGTTGGCTCCGGCCACGTAGGCGGCGTGGTGCTTGCTGTGGTGCAGCTCCATAATCCGTGCGGAAATGTGCGGCTCCAGCGCTGCATAGTCATAGCTGAGGTCTGGCAGTACGTACTCGGTCACAAAATCCTCCAATGTCGTGGACTGGTTGTCCGGTTGGTATCTCTCGGATTGTGCATCCGGATGGTGTGGCACCCGGAAATCTCTGGATCGGAATCCAATGGGCATAGCCTCCGGTCCCCCGGCGGTATTCCCGTCCGCCTGACCTTATTCTGGCCCCGCTGCCAGGGTGCGGCTACTCGTCCAGCATCTCGGGGGTCACGTTGGCCTCCGTGCCGGGGATACCGAGGTCCTGGGCGCGTTTGTCCGCCATGGCGAGCAGCCGGCGGATGCGGCCGGCGATGGCGTCCTTTGTCATCAACGGATCCGAGAGCCGGCCAAGCTCGTCCAGGCTGGCCTGCTTGTGCGCGACCCGGAGTTCGCCGGCGTACTTGAGGTGGTCCGGGACGTCGTCGCCGAGGATCTCCAGCGCACGGTCCACGCGGGCTCCGGCGGCGACGGCGGCCTGCGCGGAACGGCGCAGGTTGGCGTCGTCGAAGTTGGCCAGCCGGTTGGCGGTGGCGCGGACTTCCTTGCGCATGCGCCGCTCCTCCCAGACCATCAGCGCGTCATGGGCGCCCATCCTGGTCAGCAGCGCGGCGATGGTGTCGCCGTCGCGGATGACAACGCGGTCCACTCCCCTGACCTCGCGGGCCTTGGCCTGGATGCCGAGCCGGCGTGCGGCGCCGACCAGGGCCAGGGCGGATTCCGGCCCCGGGCAGGTGACCTCCATGGCGGAGGACCGGCCCGGCTCGGTAAGCGAGCCGTGGGCGAGGAACGCGCCGCGCCAGACAGCCTCGGCGTCGGCGGCGGATCCGTTGACCACGGCGGAGGGAAGACCCCGGACGGGACGTCCGCGGGCGTCCAGCAGCCCGGTCTGGCGGGCGAGGGATTCGCCGTCACGCACCACCCGGACCACGTAGCGGCTGCCGCGGCGCAGTCCCCCGCCGGAGACCACGATGATCTCGCTCTGGTGCCCGTAGACCTCTGCAATGGCCGCGCGCAGCCGCCGCGCGGTCGAGGCGAGGTCGACTTCGGCCTCGATCACGATCCGGCCGGAGATGATGTGCAGTCCGCCGGCGAAGCGGAGCATGGCGGACACTTCAGCCTTGCGGACCGAGGACTTCTTTATGTCCAGCCGGGAAAGTTCTTCCTTGACCGATGCTGTCAGTGCCATGGCACCTCTCCTACCTGTTCCCGAAAATGTCGTGGTACGCCGTTGCCAGACGCAGCGGGTCGTGGATCGGCCGGCGGCTCGACGCCCCCACTTTACCCAACACCACCTCGGCACCGAGCATCCCGGCGGCCTGTTCGAACTCGGGGAGGTCCGGCACCGACGCCGGGTCGGCCAGGACGACGTCGACCGTGAAGTCCGGCGCGTACTCCCGCAGCACCCGCAGGTGGTCCGCGGCGGACATGCCCAGGGTTTCCTTGGTGTCCGTCGCGAGGTTCATGGTGAGGCAGCGGCGGGCGGCCGTGTTGCAGAGCGCCTCCCGCATTTCCGGCAGCAGCAGGTGCGGCAACACCGAGGTGTACCAGGATCCGGGGCCGAGGATCACCCAGTCGGCCAGTTCAATCGCGGTGAGCGCCTCGATGCAGGCGGGCGCGTCCGCCGGCACCAGCCGGACGTGTTCCAGCGAGCCGGCGACGGCGCATTTCGCCTGGCCACTGAGGGTCTGCAGTTCGCTGCTGCCATCCGGCGCGGTGACGCGGACCTGCCCTTCGATGGTCAGCGGGATGCTGGACATGGGCAGGACCTCGCCGCGTGCCCCCAGCAGGGCGCCGGCCCATTTGAGTCCGGCGACGGTGTCGCCGAGCAGTTCCCACAGGGTCACGATCAGCAGGTTGCCCATGGCGTGGTCGTCGAGGGAACCGCCGCGGCCCTTGCCCGGCTCGAAGCGGTGCTGCATCACGTCCCGCCAAGTGCGGCCCCAGTCGGTGTCATCGCACAGCGCCGACAGCGCCATGCGCAGGTCTCCGGGCGGGAGGACACCGTACTCCTCGCGCAGCCGGCCGGACGAGCCGCCGTCGTCCGCGACGGTGACGATCGCGGTCAGTTCGGAGGTCAGCAGGCGCAGCGCGGACAGCGAGGCGGACAGGCCGTGGCCGCCGCCGAGCGCGACGACGGAGGGGCCTTTGTCCTGCTGGCTGGCGAAAGCCGCGCTGGCAGGCGAGACCAGGGGCAGCGGCCCGGTAAGCAGCGCCATTATTCCCGGCCCAGGTCCCGGTGCGTGGTGGTCACGGTGACGCGCGGGTACTGCGCGAGCCGGCGGGACAGTTCGACGGCGACGGCCACCGAGCGGTGTTTCCCGCCGGTGCAGCCGACGGCGATGGTCGCATAGTGCTTATTCTCGCGCCGGTAGCCGTCCAGGACCGGTTCGAGGGCCAGGACGTAGCGTTCCACGAAGTTATTGACGCCCTGCGCCTCGAGCACGTAATCGCTGACGTCTTTGTCCAGACCGGTATGCGGCCGCAGCGCCGGGACCCAGTGCGGGTTCGGGATGAAACGGGCGTCCGCGACGAAGTTCGCGTCCACGGGGAGGCCGTATTTGAAGCCGAAGCTCATAACGTTCAGCCGGAGCGCGACGGGCCCGGTCTCGCTGAACAATTCGGTGATCGCGGTGGCGAGGCCGTGGACGTTCAGCGGCGAGGTGTCCAGGACGATGTCCGCGGAGTTCCGGAGCTCGTGCAGCAGTTCACGCTCGGCGGCAATGCCGTCGAGGATCCGGCCGCCGCCCTGCAGCGGGTGGGGCCGCCGGCCCTGTTCGAAGCGGCGGACCAGGACGTCGTCGTTTGCGTCGAGAAACAGCACCCGGAAGGTGACGCCGCTGGCCGCCAGGTTGCGGAGGGCGGCCCGGATGTCGGCGAAGAGGTCCTTGCTGCGGACATCCATCACGACGGCGAGCTTGGAAATGGAACCGGGCGCATGGGACACGAGTTCGGCGAGGGTGCCGAGCATCTGCGGCGGGAGATTTTCCACGACATACCAGCCGTGGTCCTCGAGGGCGTCGGATGCGGTACTGCGGCCTGCCCCTGACATGCCGGTCACCACGAGCAGTTCCGCCTCAACGGGTTTGACCGGCGTCATACCGTCCGTGTCGGGTCCGGATCCTGCCGTTGACTCTGCCATCGGTGAAGCCCCATTCTGCTGTGCGTTTCTGCTGTGTCCTGCTTCTGGCCCTGCCGGAGCGCAGCCGCGCGGGTGTCCTGCCCCGCGCAGGCCGCTTCCCACGTCCTAACCCTAGCTAAGTTTGCCGGTGCTAGCTAAGTTTCGAGGATTTCGCCGGTGGTCAGACGGAGCCTGGACCTTTTCGCGCAGGGGGACATGCCCATTCTTCGCACCCGGGACTGGGCATAATGACACTATGTCCACCCGCTGGCTCCGGCGCGGGGCATGTCCCGTTGGGCCGGTGGTCAGACGGAGCCTGGACCTTCTCGCGCAGGGGGACATGCCCATTCTTCGCACCCGGGACTGGGCATAATGACACTATGTCCACCCGCTTGCCCCGGCGCGGGGCATGTCCCAGAGTCCGGCCACCGCGCCCGGACCCCCGACGAACTAACGAAAATGCCCACTAGGTGCGTGGGTCGGTAGCGGTTTGCCGGTTCCGCAGGTTTGCGTCGTGACGGCGCGGAGGCCGGGTCTCCTTTCTGGAAGGGGGCCCGGCCT